>JAFAPL010000360.1 GCA_019247135.1 Chloroflexota bacterium
GTCGTCAGCATGATGGCCCCAATGACCGCCGCGAGGGCCGACGTCAAGAACAAGGCGGACGGATGGAGTGCCAGCAGCATTAGCCCTGTCGGCGGACATACCGCCATGGCCAGGTTTCCAGCAGCCCCCAGCGACGCGAATGCCAGCGTCTGACCTCGCACTTTGACCAGGTGCGGCACGAACGAGTACGCCGAAGGGACGACCGCGGCCAGCCCAAAGCCATGCACCAGTCGCAGGAGCGCGAGACCTGGCACGCTCGTGAGCTGCGTGTAGCCAAGTGAGCCAATGAGGTAGCAGCTCACGCCGACAAACAGCAGGGCACGCCCGCCAAAGCGATCAATGCCAGGGCCAACGGCCAACGCGCCGACGAGTTCCGCGATTGCTGCCGTGCCGATCAGGAGGCCAACGGCCGTGGGGTCGAGTCCAAGACTGGTGAGGTAGACCGGCAGCGAGGCGTTGTACAGGTTGTAGGCGGTCTGCGCGAAAAACAGCGCCGCACCCAACCGCAGGATTGGCGTCAGCATCGAAACAGGCTGACAAGGCCGCCGATACAGAGGCCCGGGCCGTAGGGCATGAATGCGTGGCGCGAGCGGCGCGCGATCAGCATGCCGATCGCAAATACCCCACTCAGCAGGATGCCCACGACCAGCGCACTCGCGGTGCACGCGCCAGCAATGGCTCCGACCATCGCCGCGATGGTCAGGTCGCCGCGCGCGAGTGGCTCGCCGCCGCGATAAATGAGTCGTCCGAGCAAATACAGCACGGCGAACGCGCCAAACGCCGCCGCCGCCCCCTTCACCGAGTCGAGCGGCTCGCCCTGATGCGCAAACCAGGCCAGTGCGACGCCCAGCCCGATCCCGATTGCCGCGACGACCGTGTAGACATAACGATGTCTGAAATCGGTGACGGTCACCTGGATCAATGGCACGGCGAGCAGCGCCACCACCGCCGCGCGCGCAAGGTCGAATTGCACAGCAGCTATGGCAGCCACGAGCGCGCACGCTGATTGCACGGCGACATCGGGCAGGAGCGGTCCGTGAGCGCTGGGCGGCAGGTCGTCATGCTTCTGCAAGTTCTCGGTCAGCAGTGCCGACGCCCACCCGGCACACCAGCCCGCGAGCGCGAACAACACAGCAAAGCCCAGCTGGCGTGGATCCACACACGCCATTGTGCCCGCGAGATCGAGTGTGACGCTCTTTCGTCTGCACTCCAGGTGCACACTGGTACACCTCTTGCCAGATGCTTCATTTGGCTGGACAGTATTCGCGTCAAAACTCATGGAGCTCTGGTTGCTGGCCGCGGGCGTCGTCCTGCTCGTCGCAATCACCGCGTGGCTCGTCTGGCCGACTCGGCCCGAGGAGAACATCAGTATGCGCAGCAATCCTGAGACACCCGATCCCCAGGACCTTCCGCCGCAGGGCGATCGATTCGAAGACCAGTACACGTCGGCGACTGGCGACCTGTCGGCCGGAGGTGTTGCCGAGGCATTCGCCCATCCCGAGCCGACCGGCCCCGAGCTCACTCAGCCTGGCCCGCCGTCGGCGCCGTCGCCGAGCTCCCCGGATGCGTGGCGTCCGCCTGTCGGTCGCGAAGGAACTGGCGACATATATCAGACGCCGATTCCGAGCAGTCATAGCTACCCCGGCGCGCCGGTGCCGCCGGAGCACTCGGTCCCGATGCTGCCACTGACAGCTGCTGCCGTCGTCGGTGTGGGCGGCGCTGTCGCGGGAGCGTGGCTGTACACACGCTGGCAGGAGCGAAACAAGCCCGTCAACCGCCTCCGCCGCCGTGCCCACCATGTCGCCGACAGCATCGGCGACCGGCTCCCGGACGTCGATGACTTGCCCTCAGGTAAAGCGCCCAGAAGTGGCGCGGCCGCGGCGCTTTTGCTCGCCACGGTGGCGCTCGCGCGCGCACTGCGGAGCCACTCGGACGACGACGAGGACGAGGAGGAGCGACGTGCCGAGCAGCAGCGCCAGCTCAGCTATCTTGATCGAGGTCGTTGGCGCGACCGGTTGGGGTCGGTCGACTGGGCCAGCCTGCTGCGCGAGCCGCCAGACACAGACGAGGCTCGCAAACGAGCCAGGCGCCTCTTGCGCGACTTGCCGGATGCGGACGATGCTCGAAAACACGGCAAACGCCTGGCGCGGCAGCTGCCATCGGTCGAAGATGCGCAGGATGAGGACAAACGCGGCCTGTTCGGCCTGGGCCTCGGCGGCGTCGCCGCCCTCGCCGCAGGCACGTACCTGGTCTGGCGCGTCGTCCGCGGCTAGCGCAACCGACGCAACTCTCTCAGAGAGCATCTCCCCCTCGCCCTAGACCCCTAGAAGGGCGAGGGGGCCCGGGGGTGAAGGTCGACCCCACTAAGTGGTCGCGCTCTGGCGTCCGCCTGTGTCGCGGCCCCACCGCTCGCGCAGCTCCCGCAGCTGACCGAGCGACCCGAACGCCCGCCGCATCGCCCCCCGTACTGCTTCGGCCCGCTGCCCTTCGGCCGCTTCGACCAGTCGGCCGAACTCGCCCATCCGGCGAAACTTCCGCCAGCGTTCGTCCACCAGTCGCCGCGCGTCTCGTCGCCGCAGCTCCAGCAGCGCGCTGACGATCTCGCCCCGCAGCAGCATCGCCGCGTACTCGGGATCCGCGTGCGCACCGTTCTCCGGCTCGGGCACGATCCCATCCACGACCCCAAGCAGCAAACAGTCGTACGCGGTGATCTTCAAGGCGTCAGCAATTTCCTGCGCTTTTGCCGCGTCGCGATGCACGATGGCCGCCGCGCCCTCGGGCGCAATCACGGAGTACACGGCGTGCTCCTGCATCAAAATGCGATCAGCCACGCCGAGCGCCAGAGCCGGGCCGCTGCCACCCTCGCCGATGACCACACTCACGACGGGCACGGGCAGCACGCTCATGTTT
>JAFAPL010000962.1 GCA_019247135.1 Chloroflexota bacterium
ACACTCCAAGACCTTCGAAGTCCTGGCGGGCGCGGACAACCATCTCTGGTAGCCGGCTCATTTGGTCCGCGTGCTCGTTGGAGTCCCACAAACTCACGTTGATCATCGAGCCGCTGGGCGAAACGCCTGCAAAGTACGCCTGCACGCCGACAAGTGCACTGATCGCGGGCACCAGATATTCGCCTACCCGTGCATTGGCCTCGTCCATTTCGGAAAAGCGCGCGGGGTCGAACGTGCCACGTGATAGCCGGACGATACTCGCACCTCGGAGCAGTTGGTTCGGGATAGCCATGTCGCTCATTGTCGCGTCAGCCCGGAAGGGTGTCTATCAAGAATTTCGCTTGCGCGTGTCAGAATTTCTGGAAAATACAGGTTGTGGCTATGCCAGGTGATTGCAAGATTCTGCCACTTCGCGAGGCGGCGTTGTTCGTGCGCGAGGCATCGGCCCAATCGAGTCAGGGCGTGCACGAGCACGCCGAAGCCCAGGTCACGTGGCGGATGCCCGCTACCTACGGCGGCGCGCTGCCGGCGACCTCGATTCTGCCGCCATGGACGCCGCACCAGAACGGAGACGGGCTGAGTGTGGTGCTCCATCTCGGCACGTCGCTGGTGGAGCAAGCCGCGGACGAACTGCTCGGGACGGCTGCGGTTGAGCTGGCCGTCGACTCGGCGGTCGACAGCGCGCTCGCGCACCTCGGGACGACGGTCTTTGGCGAGCTGCAGCATGCCTGGCGTAACAGCCTGTTCCTGGACGCATGGACGTACGTGGTGGCTGGGCACGTGGTACGCCGGTACGCGCGGCCATTGCGGTCCACCCCAATGCGCCCGCAGCACGCCGAGCGGCTGACGGCGGCGCAGCTCGGCGTGCTGCGCCAGCTGCTGGAGCGCCGTCTGGAGCGACCGCCGCACGTCGGGGAGATGGCGGCTGCCGTGGGTCTCAGGCCGCATCGTTTCATGCAGCTGCTGAGGCGGTCGACGAATCTCGGACCGCATGGGTATGTGACTGAGCTGCGCGTCGAGCGAGCGCGGCGGCTGTTGACTGATTCGACGCGGCCGCTGGCGGAGATTGGGCTGGCGCTAGGCTTCTGCAGCCAGAGTCATTTCACGGCGGTGTTCCGCCAGCACGTCGGCACAACACCGGGGGCCTACCGCCTCGATGCGACGCGAGACACCCCATCGCGTGCGCGATCCACCTGACCATGTGTGGAGCACGGGCCTCAAATGCGGTCAGCGGATCGCGAGCCGGATCACGTCCAGCACAGGAACCGCGGCCCTGCCGTGTTCCTTGAACCGAACCTTGATGGAATAATCCGCCGTGTGGCTGAGGTTGCCGCTGACGGTGGGATTCGGCGACGGAAAGAAATTGCCCACAGCCCGGAAGTCTTCGAACCCGAGAATTCCTTCGTCGAAGTAGAAGGCGCCCGGTGCGGCCCGACATGGTGCCGAACTCCGCCTCAGGGCCGGTGAACGTGATTGTGCCATCCGGGAACTTGCCGTCATGATGCACGGTTGAGATGAAAATGGCGGTCCCGCCGCTGGTGAAATCACCTGTGAAATCCTGAAACAACTTCAGTTGGAGGTACACGTTCGGATCACCCGCCGGACTCGGAATGACATGAGTTTCGCGAGTGTCGGTATGTACGATGATCTGCCCTCGGACTACCTGCTCGTCATCGGCGAGGCCGGTGGGAACCGACAGCAATAAACTTCCGACCACTAGCAATGCAAAAGGACCGTGGCAATCGCTGCTCTCTGGAGTGCCATATCTATCCTCTCGTGGGATGTGCGCCTGATTCGTGCGGCTTGCGTAATTGTGTGCAATTCTTATTTCGTCCACGGATGCCTGGGCCGGTGAGTCGGGCCGCGGCTCGGGATCGCCAATAACCACGCAGACCTCTGGCAATCGTGGTCAGGAGTTGAAGCGATAGTCGAGGGTGATCGAGGCGTGCTGGCCCAGCTCGGCCGTGAAGCCGCCCTCGCCGCGCAGTCCGACCAGCTCGCCCGTCCCCGAGCCGGGAACGACGAACCAGTTGCCCTTGACGACCGTCCCCGCGAGTGTGCCGGCGTCCTGAAGCACGAAGCTGCCCCGCCGACCCGCCGCGTGCCCGTGACGCGCTCAACCCCAACGAAGCTCGCCGAGTCATCCTGAAGCACCGTCTGGAGGAAACGGGCTCGGCCCTCGAAGCGCCTCCGCAGTACCAGCTCGCGCTGGTCTGGAGTCGCGGGCTGGACTCACCGGTCCTGAAGAAGTACCTGACGTTCATTCGAGCTTTCCGCGACCGGAATGGCTGGACCGACGGCGCAGCGCTCGCCAACGATTAGAACAACCCTCTCAAGAGTGACCAGGGGCGGAGGCGCCTGAGCGAGCTCAGCACGGACCTGGACCGGTCCTGCGGGCGCCGACCACGATTGCTGTCCGTCGCCGCTGGCGCACTGCGGTCCGTTCGGTGGATCTCCGCACGACTATTCCTTCATAGATGTATGTCAACGAGTCCAGGACGCCGGCTCCCAAGTGCATGCGAACCAGCGGTCGCAGCTCGCTCGTTCTCATACGTTCTGAAACTTCGTTCCGCCGGCTTCCGCGAGCCGTGCACGACCGAGATCAATTTCCTGGACGATCTGTCGTGCTCCGAGCTGCGACTCGGCGACCATGTATGCGGCCCCGGCAATGAGCACGAACATGCCCACGATGGTCGTCACTATCGGGATCAGAGTAAGGCTGTTACCGGCGAAGTAGTCGAGGCCGAGCGTCAGACAATCCAGCACAAAGATGACGACTGCGACAAAGAAAAGCTCGACGGAGCGCTCGGCGTACAGCGCCCTGCGTTGATGCAAGCCCAGCATGTTGCGCAGCTGATCGGTTTCGACAGCATGACTTGCGTCGATGGTACCGATGAGCACTCGCGACCGGTCGACGACACGGCTGAGGCGAACGAGAGCCGTCGCCACCAGCGACCCGGACGCGAGTATGAGCAAAGCCGGCGT
>JAFAPL010000378.1 GCA_019247135.1 Chloroflexota bacterium
GATCACGTACGGAATCATCCGCGACCACCTCGGCAGCATCGACGTGCGCAATCGCCCGGGCGAAGGCGTCGCTTTCTCCATCGAGCTCCCGATAGTGTCGACGAAGCAGGCGGAGGCCCAATGACTGCTGAAGGCCAGGTGCTGATCGTCGACGACGATACGGCGCTGCTGCAGGCGTTGTCGGAAACCTTGCACTTGCGCATGCCGACGGTGACGGTCGAAACCTCGGAATCGGCGCCCGCGGCGCTGGAGCGATTGCGCGCGACGGAGTACGACGCCGTGGTCGCGGACATCAAGATGCCAGGCGTGGATGGGCTCCAGCTCCTGAGCGAGATCCGCCAGTTGCGACCGGACACGCCCACGCTGCTGATCACCGGCCACGGCGAGCACGACCTGGCGGTGCAGGCGCTGCGGGGTGGCGCGCATGACTACGTCCAGAAGCCGATCGATCGTGAGTACCTGATCGGCTCACTCTCGCATGCCATTGAGAAGCGCCGTCTCAGCCAGAAGGTTGCCGAGCACAAAGAGAGCCTGCAGAAACACTCGAAGGAGCTTGAAGACTGCCTGGAAGAACGTACGCATGAGCTACGCGAGCTGTACCGTCGCGAAGCACTGGCGCGTGCGGAGCTGCAGAAAAGCAATGCCGAGCTGGAGGTCGCACGCCGACGCCGCAAAGAGCTGGTGTCAGTCATCGCACACGAGCTGGCGACGCCACTCACGACCCTGCGGGGTTACGCGGAGCTCTTGACCAGACCTCGCGTAACGCCAGAACTCCGCGATCGAGCCAAGGGCATCGTGCTCTCCGAGACCAGCCGCATGGAGCGCCTGGTTCAGGACCTGGTGGTCAACGCGGACCAGAGCCCCGTTGGACTGTCGCTCCAGTTCGACAAGTGCGATCTCACGGCCATCGTACGCGAGCAAGTGGAGATTGCAGCATGTCGGTCCAAGCGCCACCACGTGCTGCTCGATGCGCCGGAGACGCTGGCCTGCACGTGCGATGGCGTCCGCATCGCGCAAGTTGTGGCCAACCTGCTGAACAACGCTCTGAAATACACACCTCCGGGCGACATCCGCGTGGCCCTCACCCGCGAAAGTCGCAACGCGGTGATCACGGTCCAGGACGGTGGCCCCGGCATTCCCGCGCAAAGCCTCAGCAGCATCTTCGAGCCGCGCACCCGACTCCTGCCGTCGCCGCGCGGCCGAGTGCAGCGCAGCCCAGGCGACGCGGGGCTGGGGCTGAGCATCGCCAGGGACATCGTGCAAGCCCACGGTGGGCGCATCTGGGCCGAGAGCGAGCCCGGCGACGGCGCGACTTTCAGTGTGGTGCTGCCACTTCAGCGACGGCGCGGTCAACAAGCTGATACCCGAACCCGCGCCGGGTGACGAGCCAGAGTTCCGGAGCCACGGCTCTCAGCTTGGAGCGCAGGCGGCGCATGTGCACGTCCAGCGCGCGAATGAGGCCGTCGTCGATTGATCCCCACACGTGTTCGGCAAGGTCTTGCCTGGAGACAACCGCGGGAGTCCGCAGGCTCAGCAGGTTGAGCAGGCGGAACTCCGTTGGCGTCAGCGGCAGTGATTGACCGTCGACTGTTGCTTCACAACGCGCGGTGTCGATGAACAGCGCGCCCAGCGAGCGTGTGGTTGCCTGCCGTGGTTGCGCGCGCGCGCGGCGCAGCGCCAGGCGAATGCGCGCCTCCAACTCCTCGAGTGAATACGGCTTGCGCAGGAAGTCGTCTGCCCCTAGCTGCAGGCCGATGACCGCGTCGTCCTTGCGCCGGGTAGCGCTGCAAATGATCACGCGCGCGCGGACGCGCTGCGTCAGCGACGCACACAACGCCAAGCCGTTGCCGTCCGGCAGCATCAGGTCCAGGACGATGAGGTCCGGATCAACATCGCTGATGGCCTGCTCTGCGTCTGCCGCCGAACCAACCGCCCACACCGTGTAACCACGCAGTCGCATCCAGTCCGAGACCAGACTCGACAAGCCCGCGTCGTCTTCGACGAGCAGAATCGTCGGACCAGGTCGTGATGATCCTCCTGCCATCCTCCGTCCGCCTGTGCAGGTTGGCGCACGCCGCGTGCCACTGAGTCGGATTTCGTACGCATACCGTGCGCCTTCGTCTGGCGACCGTACGCATGCGCGGCTCTGCCCCTGCGACAGCAGAGCCTGACATCTATTTTGCTGGAGGCAAACTGGTGATGTTCGCTCGTTTTCGTTCGTTCGCCCTGATGACCGCGCTCTTAGCTGGCGTGATCGCGTTTCCGCTTGCCGCTGGTGCGCAGCCACAGGCGCCCGCCGGGGTGACGGTGCCGGTGACGGGCACTGCCGCGAACGGCAGCACGTTCAGTGGCGCGTACACGATCACCCACTTCGTGGGCCACGGCAACAGCCTGCTCGCCCAGGGTACGTTGAGCGGTATTTTGACGAACCCCACCACTGGCGCGACCCAGAGCGTGACCAACGTGCCAGTTCAGGTGCCCGTGACCGCCGCGGATCCGACGTGCACGATCCTTGACCTGACCCTCGGACCGCTCGATCTGAACCTGCTTGGCTTGATGGTTCACCTGAACACGGTGCATCTGACGATCACGGCGCAATCTGGCCCTGGCAACCTGCTCGGCAACCTGCTGTGCGCGGTTGCGAACCTGCTGAACGGTGGCGCGCCACTTGGCGCACTCTCCGGCCTGCTGAACCGTATCCTCGCCATTCTCTAGGTCGTCAGCGTTCGCCGATCCACGGGGGGCCGTCATGGCCCCCCTTTTGGTTGTCCGCGGGCACGCGTCTCGAGCTGATGGTGCGCAGCCACTCGGCAAATTGCTGCGACGCGACCGTTTGCAAGTGCTCGGGTGGGACAACGAGACCGAACTCCAGTTTGGGAGGCGGCGATGAGAGACGGAGCGGACACAACAGCGTGCTCAGATGCTCGAGCGCGTAGGGCGGCACAAACACACCCATCACTCCGAGTCCCGCCTGGGTTGCCGCCAGCCGCGCCTGAACCCCGTCGATTTCCAGAGCAACGCGGTAACGCTCCAGGCCGGAGCTGCGCAACAGATGCTCGTAATGCGGCCATTCCTGACTGAACAGCGGCGCGGTTATCAATCCAGCCGCATAGATGTCCTCACTCGTGACAGCTCGTCTGGATGCGAGCGGATGGTTCGGCGCGACCATCAGAACAAAATCCGCGGCATGCAGGGGTGTGTAACGCGCGTCGGCGGGCAACCGCCAGTTGACGACGTAGGCGAGGTCTATTTTTTTCTCGTGAATTGCTTCCGCGAGGCGGACGCTGTGGCCGAACTCCAATGAAAGCTGGAGGCGTGGGTGCGACTGCTGAAACGGGGCGACGACGAGCTGAAAGAAGGTCGGCAGCTCGAAGGCCATGCTGGCGCCGACGTGCAGATGGCCAGCCTGGCCTTCGCGGAGACTGCGAATCGAAGCGGAGACCCGCTCGGCCTGCTGCAACATGTCGGCCGCGGCGAGGTACAGGGCTTGACCTTCGGCGGTGAGATGCACACGCCGCGCTCGATAGACCAGGAGTCTGGCGCCGAAGAGCTGCTCGAGCGCCTTGACGTGGAACGAGACGGTCGGTTGACCCAGATCCAGGTACTCAGCCGCGGCCGAGAAGCCGCCGTGGTCCGCCACCGCGACGAATACCTGGAGCCGCTGCAAACTCAAGCCCGCGAAGAGGTCTGACATCGAAGAGGTCGATAGGACTGCGCGATGCTATCGGATGTGTCAGTGGAGCACCAGCGTGCGGCGCGCTGAGAGTCAGGGCGGCGGCCATTGGCTGGACGGCCGCGCCAGCATCGGTTTCTATAGAAGGGCCGCGACATGACCGACCAGTTCCAAGTCGATCTCGATCAGCTGGGCCGAGTCGCCCAGGGGCTGCACGGCGCGGCTACAGACCTGGACTGGCTGGACGGGCAACTCAGCCGACTGGAGGGCCAGATCGCGGCGGCCGGTCCGCTGGCCAGGCGCACCCTCGCGACTGTTGGCGGCGCCCGCCGCTCGATTGGCAGCTCCGCGCGCCACCTTGCCGACCTGCATGCCGACGTACAGCAGCGAGCACGCCTGCTTGCGGACTCTCAACAAGATACCGTCCAGGATGGGGTGTTCATGAACACGCTTCAGGGGGCGCCGGCATCGGTCGCCGACTGGAGCGCAGAAAACAAGCTGCAGGTGGCGCTGGAACGCGCTGCCGAACACCTGCCTGGCGACGTGGCCGATCAGCTGCGCGCGCTGTTGACGCCCGAGAACATCGCGGCGCTCGTGGCCATCCTGGGCGTGTGGGCAGCGGCGCAGGCGTTCGGGGTCGGCGAGATCGTCGATCTCATTCTGGCTGTCGGCGGCATCATCGCACTCGGGCCAGACGCTATCCGCGCCGTGCAGGATCTGGTGTCGTTCGCCACGGGAACTTTCAGCGCGCGGACCGATGCCGACCTCGATGCGGCTGGTGCGCACCTGGCGTCCGCCGTGGCCATCATTGGCGTTGACGGAGCGTTGGCGTTACTGGCGCACAAAGCCTCGGGTTCGCTCGGGGATAGCGTGCCCCGCGTACAGACTGGCGGAGCCGACATGGTGACGCCAGAAGGCGTGCGCGTCGGTACGGGCGGAGCGCCTCTGAACGATGGGGTCGACCCAGCGGTGATTCGCCAGGACGACGACTTCAGCGCGCGCCTCAACAGTCGCGGTGTGCCGAAGTCCTACCTCGACGACAGCGGGGCGTTGGTGCCGGCCGATCCCCAGGGCGACATTACGCCGTATGAGCACGTACTGGGCGCATCTCCCGCCAAGGATGCGAGTCCGTTCACGTCTTTCTCAACCGCGCCGAGCGCCAAGTCGTATGGATCGATGCAAGTGGAGCTGGATCTGCCGCGGCTCCAGCAGGACATTGCGAGCGGGCAAGTACAGGGCGTGCAGGTCCTGACCACGCCCGATGTCCAGGCGCAGATCGCCGAGGAGATCCACTCGATTGCACCCGAAGCGGACATCAACGCCGCAACTGGCCCAGGCACACCAGACGCAATCGACGCTTACGTCAAGACACTCAACCTCAGCAACACACAGGCGATCCGGATTACGGGCCGCCTGAGGGCGTACATGTACGTCGGGCGCGACGGCGAGGTGCTTGTCAAAGGTACAATTCCGCCGGGTTATCTGACCGATCCGGCGCCAGTTTCAACTGGCCCTTGAGACAAACGCCCGCGCCTGTGGACTACTCACCCGAGGCGATCAGCCTCCTCTTCACCGACAAGCAAGGGAAACGGCTCAACTTCGACGACGTCGTGGCCGAGGGGCTCGAGCCGGGTTACGAAGACCGTATTCCCGCCCTGCGGCGGCTGGCCGACGAGAGCTCGCCTTATGAGCGACTACTGGCGGTGTGCATGCTCGCGGCGTGGGCCCAGCCGTTCGGTATGCAACAAATCGCGGACTGGGCCGAGGATCCGCACGCTACTCCGTGGAGCGACGCGCCGGTCGTGTTCGACCGTTTGTACGGTTCTGATCAGGCGTTCGACCTCATGGCCGAGGCGCTGAGTACCAGCTACTACGTGCCCGCCGCGGCGATCGAGAGCCTGCGCGATCGAGCGCTGGACGCCTTGCTGCGCATCTATCATCGCTTTTACTTCGGCTCCGGGCTGGCGCTCGCCTTGCACCGGTCCGGTGACCGGCTGCCGCGGCACAGCCCCTCGATCCGGGCCGCTGTCGAAGCATCGCTTGCACGCGTCGCGCGCGGCGAACGGGTCGAATTCGATCTGCCGGTTCAGACGGCCCTACTACTCGGGCCGCTGCGCAACCTGGGCGAGGACACGCTGGTGGCGCAGTACGCGAATCGGATCCTGGATATACATCGGCTGGTGAGCTTCCGTGCCTTGCGTGAACTGGCCTCGCAGCTCGGGTCCGCCCGAGGACCCGAGACGCTCGCGGCACTGCACCGCATGGCGGGGCTCGGTCGCGAGGATGCGGAGCCATTCCTGAGTCGCGCCCTGGAACGCCGCTCTGCACAAGAGGCGGCGAGCGGCGTGTGACCTCGTCTCGAGAGCGCATTCGCTTCTACAGCAACCGCGAGGAGCCGTACGGCTGTTTCTCGAATTTCTCACACCACGGCTTCGAGCTGGATGGCGCGTCGTGGCCAACCAGTGAGCACTACTTTCAAGCGCAAAAATTCGCGGGTAGGGAATACGCCGAGCGGATCCGTCGTGCGCCAAATCCGATGGAGGCGGCGAGATTGGGGCGTGTGCGCGACGTGCCGCTGCGCCCCGACTGGGACCAGGTCAAAAACGAGAGCATGCGCCGCGCCGTGTGGCAGAAGTTCAAAACTCATCCCGAGCTGGGAGCAGTCCTGCTTGCGACTGGCGATGCAGAGATCATCGAGGCTGCCCCGAACGATGCCTACTGGGGCGCTGGCGCAGACGGCCGCGGCCGCAACGAGCTGGGCAAGATTCTGATGGAAGTGCGCGACAAATTACGGGCCGAAGCCAGCTCGAGGACGTGAGTCTCGTGGCCCGCGGGCGGCATCCCTGATGCGACGTGAGCTTCCGGCAGCCCTGTTGAGCGGATTGGCCGCAATCGTGCTGCTCAGCCTGATCTACATCGGCTCGCGCGGCCTGCGGGACTTCGACTCCGCCCTCATCGGCTACGCGGTCGGGTCCGTCTTCGCTCTGGCGGCCGTCGTCTTTCGCTACACGCTGTGGATCACGCGGCCACCAACGTGGCGCTACTTCAGCGCGGGTTGGGCTAACTTCCTGTCGTGGCGGAACTTCCGTCGCTACACGGCGCTCATCCCCGTAGCCTGGTGGACCGACATCTTCGGCCAGACGTTCATCTGGAAGCGGAGTCGCGAACGCTGGCTGATGCATATGGCCATTTTCTGGGGCGTGGTGCTGTCGTGCGCGATCACATTTCCGCTGACATTCGGTTGGATTCGCTTCACGCTTGTTCCACCGGACGAGTATCAGTTCTGGTTCTTCGGGTTTCCGGTGGTTCAATTTCCCATCCAGGCTGGCACCGGCTTTGCCCTGTTCCACGCGCTGGACTGGACCGCGCTGTTGCTGATCGTGGGACTGGCGATTGCGCTCTTTCGGCGGACGAGCAATCTCGGACTGCTCTCGACCCAACGCTTTGGCTTTGATCTGGTTCCGATTGTACTGCTGTTCGCCATCGCCGTTACTGGTCTGGCCCTCACCGCATCATCCATGTGGTGGGAAGGTCGCTTCTACTGGTTTATTTCCCTGGTCCACCAGGTGACGGTGATTGGATGGCTCCTGTCCCTGCCATTTGGCAAGTTCTTCCATATTGTGGAGCGGCCGGCCAGCATTGGCGTGACGCTCTACCAGGTCGTCAACCAGGACGTGGAGCACTACAGTCACCGCCCGCAGACCGGGGCGTGCCGACGCTGTGGTCGCGAGCTACCCTCTCAGCAATTCGTGAATGACTTGAAGGCTACCCTGGGCGAACTTGGGATGAACTACGACCTGGGGAATGGTCGGGGCTGGCTCCAGGAATACTGCCCGACCTGCAAACGGACGCTGCGTGGGCAAGCCTACTACCAGGTGCTCGGGAATGATTTCCTATGAGTGTCAATAAAGACGTCTTTCGACGGCGCGATTTTAACTACGACTTTCAGCAAGCGGGTCAGCCGCCTGTCGGATGGGCTGACGCGGATCGACTGCCCGAAACGCTAGTGCCAACGCATTGCGCATTTTGTGGGGTGCAGTGCGGTATGCATTTGCGGGTATCAGACGGTCGCGTCACCGGAGTTGAGCCGCGCCACTTTCCCCACAACGAGGGACATCTCTGCCCGAAAGGAATCGTGGCGTACCAGCAGGTCGGGCATCCGGACCGATTGCAGTATCCGATGCTGCGGCGCGAAAAGGGCGGACCACTGGAACGGGCTTCCTGGGACGAAGCGCTCAGCTACGTGGTCGGGCGCTGGCAGGACATCCAATCCCAACATGGCAAGGACGCCGTCGCCGTGTATAGCGGCTCGTCCATGACGAACGAAAAGTGCTATCTCATGGGCAAGTTCGCGCGTGTCGGGCTCGGGACCCGGCACATCGACTACAACGGGCGTCTCTGCATGTCGTCGGCGGGCGTCGCCTACTCGAAAGCGTTTGGCATCGATCGTTCGCCTTTGCCGATGACGGATATCGTCCATTCGGACTGTCTGCTCGTGGCTGGCTCCAACGTCGCAGAGTGCTTTCCCATCATGATGAACTGGTTGTGGAAGGCGCGTGATCGCGGCGCCAGGTTGATCGTCATGGATCCGCGCGAGACGGCGACGGCACGAACCGCGGACCTGTGGCTGCCGGTCCGCCCGGGTACGGACTTCCCGGTTCTCAACTGCATGCTGCGGCAGCTCATTCACGACGGGCGTGTCGACGACGCCTACGTACGCGAGCGATGCGTCGGCTGGGAGGAGGTCCGCCAGGTGGTGGAGTCCTACACACCCGAACTTGCCGAACGCATCGCTGGAGTTCCCGCCGAGCGAATCGTTGCCGCGGCCCGACTATGGGGTGCGGCAGAGCGGGGTCTGGTGATGCACGCTCGGGGCATCGAGCACAGCACGCATGGTGTCAACAACTGCCTGGCATGCATCAACCTGGCGCTGGCGCGCGGCTTCCTCGGGAAACTGGGTGCGGGCGCCATGATGATCACCGGGCAGGGCAACGGTCAGGGCGGACGCGAAGTCGGCCAGAAGGCCAATCAGCTCCCCGGTTATCGGCACATCGACGTCCTCGAGGAGCGCCAGTATGTGGCCGACGTCTGGGGTATCGCTGAGCCTGAGCTGCCACAGGAAGGCGCCGCGGCGACGGAAATGGTCCACCTCATGGCAGAGGGCCAGATCAAGAGCTGCCTCGTGATCTGCTCCAACTTGATGGTGTCGTTGCCGGACGTGAACGTCGTCGAACGCGCCCTGAACAACCTGGACCCGCTCATTGTCATCGACTTTTTCATGTCCGAAACCGCGAAACTGGCGGACGTTGTGCTGCCAGGCTCGGTGTGGTGCGAGGATGAAGGCACCACCACCAATCTGGAGGGCCGCGTGATCAAGATCAATCGCGCGGCCGATCCGCCGGGCGAGGCCAAACGCGACGTCTGGATCGTCACCGAGCTGGCGCAGCGGCTCGGTAGGGGCCAGTTTTTTGCTTATGACAATACGCGAGAGATCTTCGATGAGCTGCGGGTCGCCTCACGCGGCGGCATGGCAGATTATTACGGCATTACGTGGGAGAAGATCGATGCGCAGGACGGTGTTTTCTGGCCCTGTCCGGAGCTGGACCATCCAGGTACACCGCGCCTCTTCACGGAACGCTTTGGTCATCCGGACGGCAAAGCGCGCATGGTGCCGATCGAATACACTCCGCCCGCCGAGGAACCAGGTGGCGACTTCCCATTCCGTCTCACGACCGGTCGGGTGGTGTACCACTACCTGAGCGGGAACCAGACACGTCGGCTGGGGTTTCTCAATAGCCAGGCACCGGAGCCATGGGTTGAAATTCATCCGCGCGCGGCAGAGCCGCTCGGCATCAACAATGACGACCGGGTACGGGTCACGACAGCGCGCGGATCAATGGAGCTCAAGGCCCTTGTCGTGCCTACCATTCGCCCGGATACGCTGTTCATTCCGTTCCACTACGCTGACCGCCAGGCGGTGAATCTGCTCACCAATCCCGCGGTGGAACCAACCGTCAAAATTCCCGAATACAAAGTGTCAGCCGCGAGGGTTGAACGCGTTGACGAGCCCGGGCGAGACTACGCCGAACCACCAACGGTGAATTTCACTCCGGATACCGCGCCAAAGATGTTTCCGTACGCCGTGGGCGAGACGAAAGCACCCGCCGAGGCCGAAGGAAAGCGCTTCTGATGGCAATCGACACTCTCTTCGTCGACCCTTCGCGGTGCATCGGCTGCCGCGCCTGCGAAGCCGCCTGCCGCGAGTGTGACTCGCACAAAGGCGAGAGCATGATCATGGTCGACTTCATCGATCGTGGGATGTCCGTAGCGACGCAGCCGACGGTGTGTATGCATTGTGAAGATCCTGTTGCACCGTGCGCCCAGGTCTGTCCGGTGCTGGCCATTCTGATCACGCCGGACGGCGTGGTGCAGCAAGCGGAGCCGTCGCGTTGCATCGCGTGCCGCAATTGCGTGTATGCCTGCCCGTTCGGTGTACCCAAAATCGACCTCGAAGCGCGCTTGATGAAAAAGTGCAACCTGTGCTACGACCGGACCTCACAGGGGCTGCAGCCATGGTGCGCGCAGGCCTGTCCAACTCAGGCGCTCTGGTACGGCGACTACGAGACGTTCTCGTTGGAGCGGAACGGGCGGGCGGTCAGTCACACGGTCTTCGGAGATCAAGAAGTTCGAACTCGCGTTTACCACGTGCTGCCGCGCGAGGTGGAGCGTCTGGACGTGTCCGCGCTGGTCGAGCAGGCACGGGCTGAAGTCGCACAATCGACCAGCGACCGGCCACGCGAAGAAGCGTGGGTGCTCTGATGCCGAGGGGCGCTGTCGCTGCCGAGACGCGCCGGCGCTGGCGCGGCGAGTTTCCGTATCACTGGGACGCCGACGACCTGACTTCGCGTCGCGGCTTGTTGCAGTTCGCGGTGTACGCCTCCGGAGCACTATTCGCCAGTACTGGTGTACTTGCCGTGTTGGGAGCCGTCCGCTCGTTGCGCATAGCGGAAGCCCAACAGGTTGCACTGGCCAGCCAGGTGCCACCAGCCAGTGCCGTGTATTTCAACTATCCCGACTCCGACTCGCAGGCGATGCTGCTCCACCTGCCCAGCGGCGAGTTCGTCGCATTCAGTCAGCGCTGCTCGCACCTGTCCTGCGCGGTGTACTACCAACCGGAGCAGTCACGCCTGTACTGTCCCTGTCATGAGGGTGTCTTCAGTCCCGAAACGGGCGACCCGGTTGCCGGACCTCCGCAGCGACGATTGGCGCAGATCACATTGAGGCAGGACGGCGACGTCCTGTACGCCACCGAGATCCAGCCATGATGCGTTCACGACATCGCGTGCTGCCGGACGACGCGCCACCCCCCGGACAGGATGCAATCGTCGCGGCGGGTCTGACGATCGGCATTCTCTTGCTCGGAATCCAGCTCTGGTTACTGACGGTTGCCCTGGACCTGTATCTGGCGGGCCATGGCGACCAGGTCTGGAGCCTCGCGCTCGTCTCGGCCCTGATCTTCGCCGGTGGTCTGAGCGTCATCTGGATTCTGCGTCGCCGGCCACACGTGGCCGGGTCATCGGCTCAGGAGGTCCACCGATGAGCACACAAGCGGCGCCACACAAGGCCACACTCATGCTAGTGCTGGCCACCCTGGCGTTTGCGGTCTGTTTCGCGGTGTGGGGACTGGTCTCACCCCTGGCGCCGCTCTTCCGCACGCAGTACCAGCTGTCGGGGACCGAAGTCGGCTTGCTCGTCGCCGTTCCGGTCGTTCTGGGGTCGCTCGCCCGCATACCGCTCGGTTTGCTGACAGATCGATTCGGCGGCCGAGTGATGTTCCCATCATTGCTGGTGGTGGCGTGCGTGCCAGTTGCTCTGGCGGGCTTGACCAGCTCATTTGGCATGTTGCTCGCCGACAGCCTCCTGCTCGGCCTTGCAGGAGCGTCGTTTGCCGTCGGCGTGCCATTCGTGGCCCGCTGGTTTCCCCCGCAGCGACAGGGTTTCGCGTTGGGTGTGTACGGCATGGGCAACATCGGAACGGCCGCTGCCGCTCTCGCTGCGCCTCGGGTCGCCGCATCGCTGGGCTGGCAGGTTGCCTTCTGGATGTGGATACCGGTGCTGTTGGTCATGGCCGAGGCGTTCTGGCTGCTGGCCCGCGATGCTCCGGGATTCCAACCGAACACCACTCCGGTCGCCGAACGGTTCTCCGTGTTCGGGCGCGAGCCGTTGACGTGGGTTCTGGCTCTGTTTTACTTCGTCACATTTGGCGGCTTCGTCGCGATGGGCAACTACCTGCCCACGCTGCTGGTAGGCGCATACGGCCTCGATCCGGCCGATGCCGCCACGCGTGCCTCCGGTTTCGTCGTGCTCGCCACGCTCGCTCGCCCGGTCGGCGGGATTCTGGCCGATCGCTGGGGTGGCGCGCGACTGTTGAACATCACCTTCGCGATCGTCGCCGCGTTCGCGATTCTGCTGGCGTTCGGGCCGGGCATGGCGCTCATCACGACCGCCTTCCTGGGGTGCGCATTCATGCTTGGCCTGGGCAACGGCGCCGTATTCAAGCTGGTTGCGCAACACTTTCCGCGCGAGGCAGGGGTCGTAACGGGCGTGGTTGGCGCCGCTGGCGGGTTGGGCGGATTCTTCCCACCGCTGCTGATGGGCTTTGTGCGCGATGTGACCGGTGCATACGCGATTGGCTTTATGCTCCTCTCGGAGTTCGCGTTGCTGTGTTTGCTCGTCAACGTGCTGGTGCTCCAGCAACGTGCGCGAGTGTTGATGCCACACGACGTCTCACCAGAGGTTTCGCCGGCTCGGCGTGTCGCCTGACATGCTGACGGAGAGCTTTACCACGGATCGGTCTGGGCTCGCGCCCTACCTGGACGAGCTAGCGCGGTTGCATCCGCGCCTGTGTCCACGACAGGTGTTGGGGGTGCGCATGGGTCAGCGTGCCGCGGAGTTGCTCCAGGTGGCAGTTCCGCGACGCGACAAGCGATTGTTGGCGATCGTCGAGACGGACGGGTGTTTCGCGGACGGAGTCTCGGTTGTGACCGGCTGCTGGTTCGGCCGGCGAACGCTCCGCCTGGAGGACTACGGTCGCGTCGCGACAACCGTAGTGGACACCGTGCATGGGCGCGGTGTTCGGCTCCACCCGCATCCGCGGGCGCGCGACACGGCGCTGGCTTGGGCGCCGTGGGCGGAGGACCGCTGGCACGCACAGCTTTCTGGCTACCAGATCATGCCCGCTGAGCAATTGCTCGTCGCTGAAGCGGTGAGGCTGGAGCAGCCGCTGGAACGCGTGCTCGGCACGCCTGGCGTACGGGCGACGTGTGAGCGTTGTGGCGAGGAGATCCTGAATGGACGCGAGTTGACTGACGCACGGACGGTGCTCTGCCGGGCCTGCTCGCTTACGCCCTACTACGTGAACATCGACTAGTTTTACAGCGATTCTTTTGTTATCGCCGCGGGCTGGCGCCGCGACTCGCCGGAGCAATCAACTTGGCAAGTTGAACAAGCTGGACGCAACAGCGGTAGCCCGCGAATCACGGCGATCTGTTGTTGCCCGCGCGGGCTGGCGCTGCGACGAGCCAGGCAATCAACTTGGCAAGTTGAAGAATCTGAATGCAACAGCGCCGGGCCGCGAAGTGATTGATGCTCGAGTTGCAACGAATTGCGAGCCGCTCACTGGTTCTTCTTGCGGGCTGGCGCTGCGACTCGCCAGAGCATTCAACTCGCAGGTTGAACAATCTGCTGGCATTGATCCTGCCGCGCGAGTGGAATGGGAAATCCTGCGAGCGCGCCCTCAGGCTCGGTCCTGTTCATCGGAACCGCGACCACGCTCATCCGCTTCGGCGGATTCACGATCCTCACGGATCCGAATTTCCTCCATCGCGGCGACGAGGTCCACCTCGGTTACGGCTTGCGTTCGACGCGCCAGACGGAGCCCGCGCTCGGGTTGGACCAGTTGCCACAGCTCGACCTGATCATCCTGTCTCATTTCCATGAAGACCACTTCGATCGCCTCGTTCAGCAGCGCCTCGCGCGGGACATCCCGATCGTGACGACACCGGACGCGGCTCGCGCTTTACGTGCGCTCGGCTTCTCGCAAGTGCGCGAGTTGACGACCTGGGACACGTGGAACTTTCGACGAGACGACCTCCGCTTGCGGATCACCGCGGTGCCGGCACAGCACACGCCTCTGCGTCTGATGCAACCGCTCCTGCCACGAACGATGGGCAGCGTGCTTTCGTTTTCGCAGGTGCAGACAGAAGAGCAATTACTGCGGAT
>JAFAPL010000963.1 GCA_019247135.1 Chloroflexota bacterium
CCGGGTGGCCCTGGTGGAAGATGTCGTAACAACGGGGGGCGCGGCGTTGAACGCGCTGGCGACCTTGCGCGAGGCCGGAGCGGACGTTCTCCGCGTGCTGGCGGTGGTCGATCGAGAGCAAGGCGGCGCCGAGGCATTCCGCGCGGCCGGGGTGCCGTTCCGCGCGCTGTTCACCAAGACCGACTTGGGATTGTGACTTCACGAACTTGATCACTTTGGCTGAGCCAGCGGCAGCCCGCGTCCGTACATCACATCAGCCCGCGTCCGCCTGAGCGCGTTGCACGAATGCTTGCAGCGCGCGGCGGAACTGCGCTTGTCTGGCCGCCGTGCGGATCGCGACCGACTCTAACTGGAGCTGGTTGCGGATGCCAGTCAGGTCGAGCAGCTTGCGCGTCTGCAGCAACGTGTAGCCGGGCACCTCCGGGAGCGAACCAGCGAAGGCGATGCTGCGCATCAGCAACTCATCGTCGGGTACGACCTCATTGACCAGTGCCAGATCCAGCGCCTCCTGAGCCGGGACGCGTCGGTTGGTCAACAGCAGCTCGAGCGTCCGCGCGGGCCCGATCATGCGTGTCAGGAAGGCCGTGCTGCCCCCGTCGGGCGTGAGCCCAAGCCGAAAGTACGCCATGGCCATCGACGCGCCCTCGGCCGCGATGCGATAGTCCGCCGCCAGCGCAAGCCCGAGCCCGCCGCCAGCAACCGCGCCG
The DNA here is from genome assembly GCA_019247135.1 of Chloroflexota bacterium. Next base: position 708 of record JAFAPL010000963.1, read on the forward strand.
TTGATCGCCGCCACGACGGGCACGGGCGAATCGAGCAGGCCGAGAATGGCCTGGTGGTGCACTGCCACCAGTTCGGCAACCCCAAGTGCCGGGTCGTGCAGCGTGGCCAGCCATTTCAGATCCGCGCCAGGGCAGAAGATCGGCCCTGCGCCGGTGATGACCAGACCGCGGCAGCAGGCGCCCAGCCGGCGAATCTCGTCCGCGAAAGCCTCCATCTGCTCGGGCACGAGCGCGTTACGCCGCTCAGGGCGATCCAGAGAGACCACACCAATGCCATTGCGGACGTCACTCGAGATCATTGGCGGCTTCTTTTGGTCCGGTGCGCGGCAACCGGACGCTCACGGTCGTCCCGCAATTGAGCTCGCTGGCGATCTCGATGACGCCGCCGTGCTGCTCGGCGATCTGACGCGCGAGAGCCAAACCAAGTCCTGAGCCTGGGATCTGCCCGCCCACGTTGCTCCCGCGATAGAACCGCTCGAACACGTGAGGGAGGTTGTCTGGCGGGATGCCTCGGCCTGCGTCGCGCACGCGCAAGATGGCCCATCCGCCTGCCTCGTACTCGGCGACATCGACATGCACGAGCACTTCCGATTCAGGCGGGCTGTACTTGGTCGCGTTCTCGAGCAGGTTGGCGAGCACGCGCGCGAGGCGCGCCTCATCCCACCAGCCGACCAGCATGTCCTGGGCCGTCCGCAAGCTCACGCGCCGACCGGCGTGCTGGTATTCCTGCACCGCGCGACGGCACAGCGCGACCAGATCAGTCCGTTGCAGATTCAGCGAAAGCGCCTGGCCCATCTGTAGCCGAGCGACGTCGAGCAGCTCCTGGATGATCGACCTCATGCTCGCCGTTGCAGCGATGATGCCGCTGCTCCAGGCGGTCATCTGCTGGGCTGAGGCGGTTGGCTGAAGCGTTGGCGCCTCACCTTGCATCAGCTCGGCGTACAGGCGGATACGCGAGAGCGGGCCCGCCAGATCGTGCGAAACGCCCGCCAGCACCTCGTCGCGGAGTTTGATCGCGGCTTCAGCTTGCTGGCGCGCCGTCTGAGTACGCTCGTGGAGTCGCGCGGCCTCGAGCGCCGGCGCGACTTGCGCCGCCAACAGTGTCAGCGCCTGCGCATCGTCTTCGGTCCAGTGGCGAGGTTCGTAGGTCCGAACCGAGATCGCGCCCGTGCGTCGGTCCGCTACCAGGAGTGGCACGCCCATGGCCGACTGCACGCCGTTCGCGGCAGTCCAACCGCCCGCGAACGGCCAGTTTGGATAATCATCGATGCGTACGGGGGCGCCGCGTTCGAGCGCCTGGCCCGCGGCGCCTGTGCCGGGCGGGATGGGCGGCTCGAGCGAGGCCTCGCGCGCGTCGGAGCTGTAGACGGGCCGCAACAACCGCTCAGCCTCGTCGAACGTGTACAGCCCTACCGCGCCCGCCTGGAACAGCTCACGCGTGTGCTTCACGACGACTCGGGCGAGCTCGACAGGCTCGAGGACGCCGCAGACGGCGACGGCAATCTCGTGCAGTGCTCGGAAAATGCGAATGCGGCTGTCTTCGCGGTCCGTGGGCTCCACGACAGGCAGGCGGATACTACCGCAGCGGCAATTCCGTACCCCTAGCAGGACCTTCGCGCCTCGAGGCTGCTATTCAGGCAGGACTAACTGTCAAGTGAGTACAGGCCGTACGTGTCCATGAGCGCGATGAGCTTGTCCGCGTACGAGGGGTCGGTGCTGTACCCAGCCTCCGACAGGAGCTCCGCGAACTGTCGTGGATCATTCGCCGACTGCATAGCGGGCGCGTACCGCGAAAGGTGCTCCAGAAGCTGGTCGTGGTCGAGCATCGAATCCATCAACGTCTTGTATGCCCTGAACGGGCTGACCGTCTGATACTCTTGCCCGTCCGCTCCGTACTCGGCCGTCGACAACCACACGACGCCATCATTGCCAAGCCCGCCGACCGCCTTCATGCCGAAGTAGTTGCGCGCGCCGGTCGCCAGACCGGACCGTCCCCAGTCTGATTCAAGGATCGCCTGCGCAACCGTGACACTCGCCGGCACACCCGTCTCCGCCCGCGCCGCCACGGCGGCACGTTCCGCGGCGCTCAAGAATGTCTCTTTCGTCTCCGGCGAGCTCGGCGCGGCCGCGCCCGCGAAACCATCCCCGGTGGCTGACGGAACGCGCGTCTGCGGCGCCAATGCGGGTCCTGTATCCCCGACGGGTACCCAGCCCTGATCGGCGACAGCGGAAAAATCTGGTCGAAACGCGCGTACTTCGACCTGGTCGTTCATCGGGCCGTCAGTCTGCTGCAACGGCGTGAACTGGTCGAGCGATCGCGTGCTGCCGTCTGCACGGGTCAGCGTCGTGGCGCGCGAAGACACGAGCCAATCGATGCCCGATGCCGAAGGCGCGACGTCGTCCGGGTCTACCCAGCCGGTGGGTCCAGGCTGCCCATTCGAGTCGTAGGCCTGGACCTGCAGGCGGTCGCTGCCGGCCGCGAGCACACGCGTGAAGGCGTACCGCTGCAAATCCCCGATCCGCCCGACCCCGCTGTCGGCGGCATACAGGCTGGCCTTGTTCGAGATTACCTGTAGCCAACTCGGGAAATGCCTTGCCGGTA
>JAFAPL010000380.1 GCA_019247135.1 Chloroflexota bacterium
ACCTCGGCGACAACGCGCTGGTACGACCGGCCACGCTAGAACGCCTTACGGGCACGCCCATCGGAGCGGAGATGCCGCTCGTCCTTCTCACAGCGCGACTGGCTGATCCGACCGGCTATGGACGAGTGATCCGCGGTGCGGATGGCAGCATCAACGCGATGGTCGAGGAAGTGGACGCCACACGTGAGCAGCGTGCGACGCGCGAAGTCTGGGGCGGTTCGATGCTGCTCTGGACACCCTGGCTTTGGGAGAACCTGTCTCGGCTGCCGCTGCGGCCAAAGGGCGAGTATTACCTGACGGATCTGGTCAATCTGGCGCGTCAGCAAGGATTGCACGTTGGCGCGCAACTCACTCAGGACGAGGAGGAGGCACACGGGGTGAACGATCGCTTGCAGCTCGCGGAAGCCGAGGCTGTTCTGCGCCGGCGTACCCTCGAGAACTTGATGCGCTCGGGCGTGAGCGTCATTGATCCCGCGACGACGTATGTCGATCCCGAGGTCCAGATCGAGCCCGACGTCACCATCATGCCCGGCTGCCACCTGCGCGGTACGACGCGTGTCGCGCGCGAATGTGAGATCGGACCCAATACCTACCTGATCGATACGCAAGTCGGCGCGGGCTCACGCGTTTGGTACTCGGTGCTCGAGAACGCCGTCGTGGGCGAGCGGGCGTCGATCGGTCCGTTCAGTCACCTTCGGCCCGGAGCAGTCATCGGTGACGCGGTCGAGCTCGGAAATTTCGCCGAGGTGAAGGCCAGCCACATCGGAGATGGCAGCAAGATGCACCACTTCAGCTATGTCGGGGATGCCGAACTGGGCGAACGTGTGAACGTGGGCGCGGGCTCGATCACAGTCAATTACAACTCCGAGACCGGCCGCAAGAGCCGCACTATCGTGGGTGATGACGCGTCGCTCGGCAGTGACACACTGCTGGTCGCGCCCGTCGAGGTCGGCGAGGGGTCCGTGACGGCCGCGGGCGCGGTCGTGACACACGACATTCCACCGGGTGAGGTGTGGCTCGGCGTACCTGCGCGCATGCATCGGCGCCGCGATCGCATGAGATCCGAGCACGGTAGCGGACCGTGAGCGATCTCCGTGTGTCCGTTTTCCTGACGGCCACGCTCGTCGTATTCCTGTCGGCCACCGCGCAAGCGGCACTCGTGTACATCGACCGTGCTCGGCTGCGGCACATGCTGGACGAGGGCGCGCCGCGAGCAAACGCGCTGATGCGCGTCCTGGACGAGCCCTCCAGCAGTCTTGCAACGATCCTGACCGTATACACGCTGGCGCTGGTCGCCGCGGCCGCGAGCGCGTTCTGGTTCGACTTCGATATCTGGGTGGCTGGACTGGCCTGGCTGGCCGTGGCCGCTGCTATCGCCCAAGTGCTCATCCTGCTGCTCGCACAGTTTCTCGGGCGCGTGTTGGCGGTAGCGCGCCCGGAACCGATCGCCTTGATTTTTGTAGGTCCGGTCGAGCTGCTCAACCGAATCTTCTTCGTGGTTCTCGTTCCGCTCGACTTGATCGAGCGAGGTGTCCGACGACTCCTGGGCGTCTCACGCGGGGTGACCGCGGCCGACGCGGAGGAGCGGCTCAGGCATCTCGTGGAAGGCAACGCGGACCTCGAAGAAGATGAGCGCGAGATGATCGCCAGCGTGATCGAGCTCGGAGAGCAGCCAGTTCGTGAGGTCATGGTCCCGCGTATCGACATCGTTGGGTCGAGCGCAACCTCACGTGTGCGCGACGCGCTGGACCGGATCATGGAGAGCGGTCACTCGCGCATTCCCCTGTACGAGGAGTCGATCGACAATATCACCGGGGTCGTCTACGCCAAGGACTTGCTTCGGCATCTGCGCGACGGCAGCCAGGACGCGCCCGTGCGCCCCCTCGCTCGGGAGCCATCTTTCGTGCCCGAAACGAAGAAGGTGGACGAGCTGCTGCACGAGATGCAGCGCAGTCGTGTGCACCTGGCGATCGTCGTCGACGAATACGGCGGCACCGCCGGGTTGATCACGATCGAGGACCTGATCGAGGAGATCGTCGGCGAGATTCAGGACGAGTACGACGTTGCTGAAGAGGCCATGATCGAGGAGCTGAGCGACCACGAGGCCCTCTTTGACGCGCGCGTGTCCATACGGGACGTGAACGACACGCTGGATCTGGAGCTGGGTGACGAGGATTTCGACACTCTTGGCGGGCTGCTGTACCACGAGCTGGGCAAGGTGCCGAATGCCGGCGATGAGGTCCGCGTCGACGGTGCGCTCGTGACTGTGCTGACGACGACGGGGCGGCGTGTGCGCAAGGTGCGCGTGAGGAAGCTTCCGCCCGAGCCAGCCCAACCGCAAGAGCGCGCGTGACCTTGCCAGCGTCTGGAGGCTAGTAGCTCACCTGCCATGCCTCGCTGTTATGATGCGGCGCGAATGACCAGGCTGCAGTGGGTCTACGTGATCGTCGGCCTGCTGATCGTGCTCAGCATGGTGCTCGCGTACGTGCCGATCGGGCGGTGAACGCTCGCACCCAACGCCTGAACCGGTACCGCACGGCACGCGAAAAGCACTTACCGCGCACCTCTCGACGGGCATTCGAGGCACTCGTCACGGCAGCGCTGGACGAGATCCCGGTCGACGTGCGCGGGTGGCTCGACAACGTCGCCATCGTGGTGGAAGACGAGCCCCCGGAGGGCGCCAACCTGCTCGGGCTGTACGAAGGCATCAACCGCCTGGACCGCGGCTCCGGTTACAACCTGGTCGCTCCCGATCGGATCACCCTCTACTGGCGCCCGATCGTTGAAGAAGCGAACAGCAGCGACCCGGATGCCATCCGCGCCGAAGTGCGCAAGACGATCGTGCACGAGCTCGCGCATCACTTCGGGTATGGCGACGCCGAGCTGGAGCGCCTCGGCGGATGAGCCACCTTATCCACTTCGACGTCCTGACGCTATTTCCGCACATGTTCCCGGGCCCCGTAGCCGACAGCATCACCGGTCGGGCCCTCGCGGAAGGTGTCGCCAGCATCAACGCTATCGACATCCGTGCCTTCGCCACCGACCGCCACCGCACCGTCGACGATTATCCGTATGGCGGCGGCCCGGGCATGGTCATGCGACCCGGCCCAGTCCTCGCCGCGATCGACTCGGTGCGCAAACCACACACCCGTTTGATACTCCTCTCGCCAACCGGCACACTGTTTCGTCAACCCATCGCGGCCGAGCTGTCGCACGAGCAACACGTCGTACTGGTGTGCGGCCGCTACGAGGGTATCGACGAGCGCGTCGCTCTCCTGAGCGGTGCAGAAGAGCTTTCCATCGGCGATTTCGTGCTCACGGGCGGGGAGGTCGCGGCGATGGTCGTGCTGGACGCGGTCATCCGTTTATTGCCAGGCGTGCTGGCCAGCCCGGCCGCGTGGCGTGACGAATCGCACGCGATCGAAGGCCTTCTCGAATACCCGCAGTACACACGCCCTCCCGAGTTCGCCGGCGTGCGAGTACCGGATATCTTGTTGTCTGGTCACCATGCGCAGGTGGCTGCCTGGCGCAGACGCGAGGCCCTGGAAAGAACGCTCGCACGGCGCCCGGAGCTGTTGACGCCCGACCAGTTGGCGGAGCTGGAGCACTTGCGCCGCGCCACTTGACGCACCCGTCGCTCATGTGTGACTATCCGGTCACGTGAAAGCCGAGCAGCAGTTCGAACGCCTCCGCGCCGCCCTGGCTGACCGGCCCGAGGTCAGCCTCGCGCAGAAACGCGGCTTCGGCAGTGGCGCCCTCTGCGCCAACGACCGCATCTTCGGCATGCTCTCGCATGACCGCCTGGTGCTGAAGCTCCCGGCCGCGCGCGTCCAGGCTCTGATCGCGGCCGGTCAGGGCGAGCCCTTCGACGCCGGCAAGGGCCGACCGATGAAGGAGTGGCTGGTCGTAAGTGCCGACGCGGACTCGCTCGCCCTCGGCCAGGAAGCGCTGGCATTTGTCGCAGCCGCTAAGTAGCTTCAAGCGAGAGCGCGCTCAGGCCGGCCGGCTGGGTCGCTCGCGCGCGAATTCGATGACGAAGTGCGTCTGAGCGTTCGGGTCGCGCACGCCGAAGACTTTCCCAAACGGCAAAGCCTGCAGCGGCCGTGCAATATCACCCGACGCTGACACCTCGCGGAAAGCCGCCTCCGCGTCGTCGACGACCCAGTAGATCTCCGGTTCCCGGGTTCCACTCAGCGACTCGTCGTTGGCGATCGCGAATGTGCCGCCTCGCCCATCGCTGAGTTGGATGAAATTCGGTGCCTCGCGCTCGACCTGCAGTCCAAGCACATCGACCAGAAACCCTCGTGTGTTCGCGAGGTCCTCCGCATACTCGATCACCATTCCGAAGCGTGCATTGATGCTCATGTGCTCATCCTGGGCCGGCCCGGCGACAACCCTGTGTCGGTTTTTTCAAGCTGAGAGCGCCGGCTCCGCAACTTCGAACGGAAACTCCGGCAGCATCTCGTTCAGCGGCCGCAAGGCGATG
>JAFAPL010000007.1 GCA_019247135.1 Chloroflexota bacterium
ACATCCGCCTGGCCGAACGACACGGAACACCACTCAGACTCTTCTGGACGTGGAACTCCCCGAACTGGGAGTTCGCCACGATGTTCCTCGGCGTCATCCCCATCACGGTGTTCGGTGGGGGCTTCCTACCAACCATCATTGCGGTCGTCGTCGGCTCGGCCCTGGGTGCCGCGAGCCTCGGCATTCTTTCCACCTGGGGCCCCCGCTTCGGTGTCCCGCAGTTGGTCCAGTCGCGTGCGGCGTTCGGCTACCGGGGCAACATCCTGCCCGCCGGACTGAACGCGCTCACCGCGGGCGTCGGCTGGTTCGCCGTCAACACCATCAGTGGCACATTCGCGTTGAGCACGCTGACTCACCTGCCGTTCCAGGTCACCTTGATCGTCATCGTGCTCTTGCAGGTATTCGTCGCTTTCATCGGCCACAACTTCATCCACGAGTTCGAGCGCTACGCGTTCCCGTACCTTGCCATCGTCTTCACCATCGCGACGCTGTTCATCCTCACGCAAAGCAACCCGACGCTGGGCTTCAACGCCAGAGCGCCTGTCGCGTTCGGCGGACCGATCGGTGCGTTCATCCTCGCGGTTTTTGTCGCATTCGCCTACGGCGCCGGCTGGGCACCATACTCCATGGACTACGCCCGCTATCTTCCACCCGAAGTGCCGAGCAGGTCCGTTTTCTGGAGCGCCATGCTCGGCGTCTTCTTGCCGTGCGCGCTGCTCGAAATAGGCGGCGCGGCGCTGGCAACCGTCCCCGGTACCGCGTGGGGACCAACCGACAGCCCGACGGATCAGCTCGTCAAGCCGCTACCGGCCATCCTGGCGGGACTGACGCTGCTTGGGATCGCGCTTGGCGCAGTCAGCGCAAACGTCCTGAACGTGTACAGCGGCGCGATGTCGTTCCTCGCGCTGGGCGTTCGTATCGGGAGTCTCCGCCTGCAGCGGGCGGTGGTTGCGGTCGTATTCGGCGCGATCGGCTTCCTGGTGGCGCGCGCCGGCGAGATGGACGCCGGTCATTCCTACGAAAATTTCCTGCTGCTCATCGGCTACTGGATTACACCGTTCCTGGGCGTCATCCTGACCGACTACTGGCTCCGCCGCGGCATCTTCGACGAGCGTCAGTTCTTCGACACGCGTCACAACACGATCGCCGGCGTCGCCGCCATGCTGGGCGGCATCCTCGTCTCCATCCCATTCTGGAACCAGACGCTGTGGCACGGGCCGGTGGTCGACGCGCTGCCGCAACTGGGCGACCTGAGCTTCATTGTTGGATTCCTGGTCGCTTCAGGCGTTTATTTCGCGCTGTCTCCGCGCCGCGCAACCGTCGCCTCCGCCACGACCTGAGCGCCCAATCACCCCGGCCGGCGATCTCAAAGGGGCTACGCCCCTTTGACCCTCGGAGAGATTTTTTTGTCTTACGGCCGAGCGCAGCGATGGCCCGTGACGCCGTACCCTCCCGACAACCGCATGCCCACGCACCAGTACGACGTCCTCACGATGGGCCGCTCCTCCATCGACCTGTATTCGAACGACGTCGGCGCTCCGTTCGAATCAATCACCAGCTTCGCCGCGTATGTCGGCGGCTGCCCTACCAACATCAGCGTGGGCACCCGCCGGCTCGGCCTCCGCGCCGCGCTCCTGACCGCGGTCGGCGAGGACGTTGTCGGCAACTTCGTCCTGAATTTCCTCCGCAACGAAGGCGTGGAAACCGCGTTCATTCCCCGCAAACCAGGCCGCCGCACCAGCGCCGTCGTCCTCGGTATCGAGCCGCCTGACAAATTCCCGCTTACCTTTTATAGAGACAACTGCGCGGATATCGCGCTGACCATCGAAGACGTCCTGAAGGCGCCTGTGGGTGACAGTCGCGCGCTGTTGATCAGCGGCACAGGCCTGAGTCTCGAGCCGAGTCGCTCAGCGACATTCTTCGCAGCCGAACAAGCCAGAGCCGCGGGCGCCGAAGTCGTGCTGGACATCGACTTCCGCCCCGACCAGTGGCAGGACGCCCGCGCGTTCGGCACCACGCTGCGCGCCATTCTGCGCTCCGTCGACATCGTCCTGGGCACGGACGACGAGATCAACGCGACCATGCTCACCGACCCGGCCCAGGTTGCGGTGACGCATTCCCAGGTCTCGGATGCTCGGGTCGGGGGCGACGTTGACCGTGCTATTCAGGCACTACTCGGCCTTGGCCCGCGCGCCGTGCTCCACAAGCGCGGCGCGCAGGGCGCCCGGGTCCACCTCAACGACGGGTCCGCTCCGATCGACGTGCCGGGGTTCCCCGTTCAAGTGGAGAACATCCTCGGCGCCGGCGACGCGTTCGCCTCTGGCTTCCTGTTCGGCCATCTGAGCGGCTGGGACTGGTATCGCTCGACGCGACTGGCCAATGCCTGCGGCGCCATCGTGGTAACCAGACACGGCTGCGCCAACTTCATGCCCATGTTCGACGAGGCGATGCGATTCATCGCCGACCACGGCGGCTTTTGACGGTCCAATTCTTGCAGGAGCTAATTGATCCTCTTGCCTTAGATTTGCCATATGCCGTCCAACTGGTCTGAGCCTGTGTCTAACGTCAGTCGTCGATCATTTCTCAAGCGAGGCCTGGCCGTTACCAGCGCTTTCGCGGCGGTGCCCTTGCTGGAAGCCTGCAGTCGCGCCGCACAGCAAGCCCAGCAAGCCCCACCACCGGCAACAGCGGCGCCGACGCAACCCGCCGCCCAGAGTGGAGCAACTCCTGCCGCCGCCGCGACCGCGGGTCCAACCGCCGCCACCCGAACCGGCATCACCAGCAACGAGTGGAACCCGGACACCATCCGGGCGCAGGCCGGCACCCTCCACCCGGACACGAAGGCGGACGTCGCCAAGATCACCCCACTCGACTACAAGGGCCAGATCAGCTACTGGTACGTCGGCCCGAACCAGGCTTCGCCTGACCTCGAGGTCCAACTCGACAAGCAACTCTGGGACGCCTGGAGCCAGACGTACCCGAATATCCCGATGGTCGTTGGCGACAACGTCCAGAACCTGGACTACAACCAGATGCTGGACAAGATGCGCACCGCCGCGGCCGGCAATGCCGCGCCCGACGTCGCCCGCATGCCGATTCTCTGGGGCGTCGAGTTCGCCGCCAAGGGTCAGCTCGCCGAAGTGAAACTCGAAGACTTCGGCTTCAAACAGGAAGACTTCTGGACTGGCGCGCTCAAATCGGTCACCTGGAACGACAAGATCTACGGCGTTCCGACCAACAACGAAACCATGGCCTTCATCTGGAACAAGGCCATCTTCCAGAAGGCCGGCCTGGACCCCAACACGGCGCCCGCGACCTGGGATGAGGTGGTCAAGTTCTCGAACCAGATCAAACAGGCGACCGGCAAGGCTGGCTACGGCATGGTCGCACGCGTCAATGCTGGCAACACCCCCTTCCGCATTATGCCGATGCTGTGGGCCTACGGGAGCGGCGCGCTCGACGAAGCTGATCCCAACCCCACGTATCAGAACGTGGTGATCAACAACGAGGGAGGCGTCGCGGCGTTGCAAGCCCTGTACGACATGTACGTGCGCGACAAGTCGGTCCCCACCTCGGCGCTCACGAACACGCAAACGGAGAACGGGGACCTGTTCATCAGCGGCCAGATCGCGATGGAAATCAGCCATCCGAGCGAATACGCCGCCATGATCGACAAGGCCAACAAAGCCACGGGAGCCGATAAGGACCTGGCCCAGCAAGTCGTCGAGAACATGGCATACGGGTTGATGCCGTCCGGACCAGTGCGCCGCGCCGTCGTCTTCGGCGGTTCGAACGTCCACATCTTCAATGATCAGTACGCCGGTCACGCCGTCGACCGCAAAGCCGCCAACGCCTTCATCGCGTTCACATGCGGACCGGAGTGGTCGGTCAAGAACTCTGGCAACTGGACTGGATCCAATCCGGGCAACCTGAACGGGTTCAAGACCGACGACATGAAGACGCGGCTGGACACGATCAAGTTCCTCGACGTGACCAGCTCCATGTTGCCCTATGGCATTCCCTTCCCGGTGATTCCCGAGTCAACGGAGATCATGAACAACATCGTGCCCACGATGGTCCAGAACGCGCTGACAGGAAAGATGTCGGTCAAGGACGCGGCGGACGATGCCGCCAACCAGATCAAGGCACTGATCGCCCAGCGCAAGCAGTAGCGTGGCCATCGACTCCACCGAGCCACTCGCCGTACCCGCACCGGTTGCGACTGCGCCGCCACCAGGGCGGCGCGGCAGGGACCGGCCAATGCTTGCGGACATGGTCCGCCACCGATCGGACTACCTGTGGGTCGCGCCCGCGCTACTCGTCATGCTCCTGGTGATCGGGTATCCGTTCGTCTACACGATCAACCTGTCGTTCTATGACACTCCGCCGAGCTCGGCGAACTGGTACTTCAACGGCGTCAACAACTACACCCAGATCCTGACCGACCCCAGTTTCTGGGCGATCACACTGAACACGCTCTACTGGGCGGTTGGATCAACCATCCTTGCCTTTCTGGTCGGACTTGGCGCCGCGCTCGTCGTCCAACGCGAGTTCATCGGGCGCGGCATCGTGCGCGGTCTGTTGATGATTCCGTACGTCATCAGCTACGTCGCGGCAGCGTATGTCTGGCGATGGCTCTACCACAGCGACTACGGCCTGATCAGCGGCCAGTTGTACGACTGGTACATCATCAATTCGCCGATCAACTTCCTGGACAACACCAGTCTGGTCATGCCGTCACTGATCCTGGCGAACGTCTGGAAGGAGTTCCCGTTCGCGATGATCATGCTGCTGGCAGGTCTCCAGACCGTGCCCCAGGGCCTGCTCAATGCCGCGCGCGTGGATGGAGCAAATGCCTGGATTCGCTTCTGGCACGTCGTCGTCCCGACGCTCCGCAGCGTGATCATCATCACCAGCATCTTGTTGTTCGTGGGCAACCTGAACTCGTTCGTGCTGATCTACATCATGACTGGCGGTGGCCCGGCGAACGCGTCGCAAATCTGGATCACGCAGGTCTACACCCTGGCATTTCAGGCGCTGCAATACGGCAAGGCTTCGGCCTACAGCGTCATCCTGTTCCTGGTCATGCTGTCCTTCGGCTACTTCTACGTGCGCGCATTGACCGGCAACCGCCGCGAGAATCGCGGATGACGACCATCGCTTCCGCCAGGCCGGCCCGGCGTGCCGCAACTCGCACGCGCCCACGCGTCAACACCCTGAGCATTCTCTCCTGGGTGTGGCTCGTTGTGCTGCTCCTGTTCGCGGTGATCCCGATGCTGTGGATGCTGTCCACCTCATTGAAGGGCCAGTTCGCCGCGCTGCAACAGCCACCCGAGTGGGTCCCGAGCCATCCCACTCTTCAGAACTACCAAACGCTCCTGTCACCGACAGGCGACGTGGGTCCCGTCTTCCTCCGCTATTTCCTCAACAGCATGATCGTCTCTCTCTCGACGACTTTCCTCGGCGTGCTGATCGCCATCCCCGCGGCGTACGCATTTTCGCGCTTCCAGTTTCCAGGTCGGGACTTTCTGTTCTTCGCGGTGCTCATTCGCAACATGTTCCCGGTCGTCGTGTTCTTGATTCCGCTGTTCATCCTGATGCGCGCCCTGCACCTGGTGAACACGTACTGGTCGCTCATCATCACGTACATGACGTTCGGGCTGCCGTTGTCGATCTGGTTGTTGAAGGGCTTCTACGACAACATCCCCGAGGAACTGGAGCGCGCAGCTCGCATCGACGGGGCCTCGCGCTTCAAAGCGTTCTGGCTGATCATCATGCCACTCTCATCGCCAGGCATCATCGCCACGGCGATCTACGCGTTCATCGGTGCCTGGAACGAGTACGTGTACGCGTTGACCTTCCTGAACTCGGAAAGTCTGCTGACACTCCCCGTCGGGCTGCAGCACTTCTTCACGGAGTTCGCAACCAACTGGCCTGGTCTGATGGCCGCGGCCTTCATCATGTCCGTCCCGGTCGTGATCATGTTCATGTTGCTGCAGAAGCAGTTCGTGCGCGCCCTCACCGAAGGCGCGATCAAGGCGTAATGACCGCTGGAGCACCTCGTGGCTGAAGTCCTCCTCGAAGATGTGGTCAAGTCCTACGGCGAGGTGGTTGCCGTGGACCACGTCTCATTCAAGATCGAAGATGGCGAATTCATCGCCCTCGTCGGACCTTCCGGCTGCGGCAAAACCACCACCCTCAATCTGGTCGCAGGCCTGATCGAGCTCACCTCGGGCACGATCACCATCGGCGGCACGGTCGTGAATGAGCTGGACCCGAAAGACCGGGACATCGCGATGGTTTTCCAGAACTACGCGCTGTATCCATCCAAGACGGTCGCTGAGAATCTCGCCTTCCCCCTGCAAATGCGCAAGATGCCCAGGTCCGAGATCCAGCCGCGCATCAACCGCGCCGCCGAGATGCTCGGCATCGAGCCTCTGCTGAACCGCCGCCCCCGTCAGCTGTCTGGCGGTCAGCAGCAGCGCGTTGCGCTGGGCCGAGCGCTGGTCCGCGATCCCAAAGCGTTCCTCATGGACGAGCCGCTCTCCAACCTCGACGCCAAACTGCGCGTCCAGATGCGCTCTCAGATCAAGCGGCTCCACCAGGAGCTGGGAACTACCGTCATCTACGTGACACACGACCAGATGGAAGCGATGACGATGGCGGACCGCATCGCGGTGATGTCGGGCGGCGTGGTCCAGCAGCTGGGTAGTCCGGATGAGATTTACGAGAGACCCGCCAACGTGTTCGTGGCCGGCTTCATCGGCAGTCCAGCCATGAATTTTCTGCGTGGGCATGTCATGTCCGACAACGGCTCAACGGCAATCTCCGGCTCCGGCTGGCAGCTGCCACTCTCCCAGGCGCACGCGGCACGCGTCACTCGCAGCAGCAACGGTGAGGTGATCGTGGGCGCGCGTCACGGACAGCTGCAGGTGCTGCCCGGATCCGCCAATGACGGCATACCGGCGCGTGTGTACACCGTGGAGCCCACAGGCGACGTGACCTACGTCCACGTCCAGCTCGGCGACGAGCTACTGGTCGCCAGCACGCCCGGCATGTACCGCGGCGGAACCGACCAGGAGATCCGCCTGGGCTTCGATCAGGACAGTCTCTACCTGTTCGATGGCGCAACGGAGCAAGCACTCTAGCTCGCGCG
>JAFAPL010000019.1 GCA_019247135.1 Chloroflexota bacterium
CCTCAGAAGGTCCTCTCTCCGTCATAAGCTTGGGCACTCTGGGAAAGTCCTTTCTCCGTCATAAGCTTGGGCACTCTGGGAAAGTCCTTTCTCCGCTCATAAGCTTGGGCACTCTGGGAAAGTCCTTTCTTGGCTCAGAAATTCGCCAGCTTGCGCGCGGCGGCGATCACCCAGTCCGGGTTGGGAATGATGGCTTCCTCTTCAGGCCCGTTGTACGGCAGATGGCAGTCAGCGGCCGCGACACGCATCACGGGTGCATCGAGGTCCATGAAAAGCTCCTCCGCGATGAAAGCGCCGATTTCAGCGCCCACCCCCATCGTTTTATTCGCTTCGTGGACGATCAGCGCCTTGCTCGTCCTGCCCACTGTTCGCGCAATGGCCTCGCGATCCATCGGAGCAAGTGTTCTCAAGTCCAGAATTTCGAGCTGGATATCCTCCTCCGCCAGCGCATCCGCGGCCGCCCGCGCATGGTGCACGCCAATACCGTAGGTAATGACGGAAACGTCGCGGCCAGGTCGATCAACTCGCGCCACCCCGATTGGCACGAGCTCGTCATCCGCGGGAGCCGGTTCGCGGAAACGGCGGTAGCTCTGTTTGTGCTCGAAAAACACGACGGGGTCGTCGTCGCGGATGGCGGACTTGAGCAGGCCTTTGGCATCGCGCGGCGTGGCGGGTACCACCACTTTCAGGCCGGGCACATGGCAGTAGAACGCCTCGACGCTTTGCGAGTGATACACGCCGCCATGAACTCCGGCGCCAAACGGGGCGCGGAACACGAGCGGACAGCCCCACCCGCCGACGCTTCGCCAGCGTACGGTGGCGGCCTGGTTGACGATCTGGTCGAAGGCCACCTGCATGTAGTCGGCGAATTGAAATTCGGCCACTGGCCGCAGGCCACGCATGGCCGCGCCGATCGCCACGCCCGCGATCGCCATCTCCGAAATGGGTGTATCGAGCACACGCAGATCTCCGAACTCGGACTGCAGTCCGGCCGTGGCGCGGAAGACGCCACCCTTGCGCCCGATGTCTTCGCCGATGACGACGACCCGCTGATCCCGCGCGAGCTCTTCGCGCAGTGCGGCAGTGACCGCTTCGACGAGCGTGATGCCTTGATCGTGCTGGGTCATTGCGCCTGGTCCGCATACAGCCAGCGCCTGGCGCGGCCTGGCTGCGGCTCGGGTTCCGCGACGGCGCGATCTTCGTCCGCGAGGACCTCAGCGCGAATGCGTTGGAATTCGGCATCCGCGTCGCCCGACGACAGCGCGCCGCAGTCCAGCAACACGCCGCGCAGACGCGGCAGTGGATCGGCAGCGACGACCGCGGCGCGCTCTTCGGGGCTGCGATATGCGTCGTCGTCCTGGGACGAATGCGGCAGCATGCGTGGCACGCGCGCCTCGATCAAAGTCGGGCCACCGCCGTTCCGCGCTCGCTGGACCGCATCGCACGCGGCGCCATGGACCGCGAGCGCATCCGTCCCATCGACGCTGCAGCCGGGCATCCCGTACGCAGCGGCGCGATCGGCGAGCGAGGCGACCGCCATCTGCTGCTCGAGCGGCACGCTCAGCGCGTAGCCGTTGTTCTCACACACGAACACCACTGGCAGTCGGTGCACCGCGGCGAAGTTCATCGCCTCGTGGGTCTGGCCGCTCGACGCGGCGCCGTCGCCAAAGTACGTCATCGCAACCGAGTCCTGGCCCAGCACGCGCGCCGCGTACGCCGCGCCGACGGCGTGCGGCACGCCGCCCGCGACGACACTCGACACGCTGCCGATGCCGAGCTGAGGGCTCGAGAAGTGTGCGGTCAACTGACGCCCGCCCGAGTGAGGGTCGGATGCACGACCGAGCGCGCCGAGGAAGATCTCGTAGGGCGTCACGCCCAGCGCAAGCGCCGCGGCGAGATCGCGGTAGTAGAACCAGGCGGAGTCGAGGCCGGGCCGCAGCGTGAGCGCGGTGGTGATCTGGGCGACCTCGTGTCCGCGAGCCGTGAGTACGAAGTTGACGCGGCCCTGGCGGCCGAGGATCCACAGCCGTTCGTCGACCGCGCGGGCCGTCAGCGCCAGCCGGTAGATACGCAGCACGAGTTGTGCGTCGGTGACCGGCATGCTCGTTTGCGCAGGCGTCGTTGCCACGGCCACCGGAGTGTACCCAGCCAG
>JAFAPL010000049.1 GCA_019247135.1 Chloroflexota bacterium
GGACATTTCGTAAAGATGGTGCACAACGGGATCGAGTATGGCGTCATGGCCGCGTATGCGGAGGGGCTGAATATCCTGCACAACGCCAACTGCGGCAAGCGCATGGGCGAGGTGAGTGCCGAGACCACGCCGCTCAGCAATCCCGAGTACTACCAGTACGAGCTGAACCTGGCGGACATCACCGAGGTTTGGCGGCGCGGCAGTGTCATCGCCTCGTGGTTGCTCGATCTGGCTGCGCTTTCGCTCGTGCAGGACGGCGATCTGTCCAGCTACAAGGGCTACGTGTCCGACTCGGGCGAAGGTCGCTGGACCGTGGTAGCGGCGATCGACGAGTCGGTGCCAGCATCGGTGTTGAGCGCGGCGCTGTATGCGCGGTTCACCTCGCGCGGTGAAGCCGACTTCGCGGACAAAGTGCTCTCGGCGATGCGGTTCCAGTTCGGCGGCCACGTCGAGCGCGGCCCTGGCGCATGAAGCGCGCCAGGATTGCCCCAACGAGCTCCTGCTACGGCCGGTAATGGAAGCTTCCGACGCGCTCGTCTTCTTCGGCGCGACCGGCGACCTGGCGTTCAAGCAGATTTTTCCTGCGCTGCAGGCGCTGATCAAGCACGGCCGCCTGAAAGTACCGATTGTCGGAGTCGCCAAAGGCGACACCAATCTCGACGGCCTGATCTCACGCGCGCACGATAGCCTCGAGCAGCATGGCGGCGGTGTCGACCCGGCCGCCTTCGAGCGTTTGAAGGAACGCCTTCAGTACGTGGACGGCGACTATCGCGATCAGAGCACCTTCGCGGCGCTGCGAAAAGCGCTTGGGGACGCCGAACGGCCGCTGCACTATCTGGCCATTCCACCCAGCATGTTCGCCACGGTCACTGAAGGCCTGGCCAGGTCCGGGTGTGCCAAGAACGCTCGCCTGGTCGTGGAAAAGCCATTCGGTCGTGACCTGGAGTCCGCTCAGGCACTCAACGACGTGCTCAAACGCTATTTCCCCGAGCGAAGTATCTTCCGCATCGACCACTATCTGGGCAAAGAAGCGGTCGAAAACCTGATGTTCTTCCGCTTCGCCAACTCGTTTCTCGAGCCGATCTGGAATCGCAATTACGTCGAGACCGTCCAGATCACGATGGCGGAAAGCTTTGGAGTTCAGGGGCGAGGCGCATTTTACGAGGAGGCCGGAGCGATCCGCGACGTCGTCCAGAATCACTTGCTCCAGGTGACCGCCATGATCGCCATGGAGGCACCGTCTGGCCACGACCCCGAGTCGGTCCGCGACCAGAAGTCACTCTTGCTCAAAGCCATCCGCCCACTCAACGCGTCGGACGTCGTGCGTGGGCAGTTCGAAGGCTATCGTCAGGAGCATGGCGTTGCGCCGGACTCTCAGGTCGAGACCTTTGCCGCGCTCCGATTGCACATCGATAGCTGGCGGTGGGCGGGCGTGCCGTTCTTTATCCGCGCTGGCAAGTGCCTGCCAGTCACCACGACGGAGGTGCTGGTGGAACTGCGGCGGCCGCCGCGGTCCGTGTTCGACGAGGTTGTGCCCGGACACACCAACTACCTGCGCTTTCGGCTGAGTCCGGACGTGTTCATTTCACTCGGTGCGCGCGCCAAGGCGCCAGGGGAAAACATGGTTGGTGAAGAGGTCGAGCTGGTTGCGCGGCACCAGTCGGGCGACGAGATGACGCCATACGAACGTCTGCTGGGGGACGCGTTGCGAGGCGATCAGCGGCTGTTTGCGCGCCAGGACGCGGTGGAGGCCGCGTGGCGTGTCGTGGATCCGGTGCTGGAGACACATACGCCTGTGTACGGCTACGCGCCGAATACGTGGGGGCCGGCCGAAGCTGACCGCGTGGTGGGCGAACACGGGCGTTGGCACACGCCCACCCCACCGGGTGTTAGCCCCTGAGGGGAGGCGGTCAGCGCCACACGGCGCGCATAACGCGCAACATGTTGCCGCCGATGGCTTTCTGGATGTCGGCGTCCGAATAACCGTGTACCACCAGCCAGCGCGTGATGTTGTGAAACTCTTCGGCAGGATTTTCGATGCCGTCCACGAACGGCACTTCCTCAAACTGAGGTCCAGCTCCAGCGCCATGCGCTTCCGAAATGCTCAACTGGGATGCAAATGCATGGTGCCACCCCACGTGGTCACCGAAATGGGTGTCTGGACCAAACGCGACGTGGTCAATACCCACCAGGTTCGCGCAATACTCGAAATGCTCCATCACTGACTCGAGGCTATGCCGGCTGTGCCGCTCGGTCAACGTCGTGTGCGGCGCAGCTTCAATCCCGATCAATCCTCCGCTGTCCGCGCACGCGCGAATCACATCGTCCGGTTTCATTCGGCGGGTCGCCCAGAGCCCGCGCGCCCCGGCGTGCGAAATGATCACCGGATGACCGCTGGCAGCCACGGCCTGCAAGGCTGTCTGGTCGCCGGTGTGCGCCACGTCGACAATCATGCCCAACTGGTTCATGCGCCGCACCACCTGTTTGCCAAACCGCGTGAGTCCGCCATCTCCCGCGTCAGCCAGCCCGCCACCGAGCAAATTGCTGTCGCTGTAGACCAGGCCCATGGATCGCACGCCGAACCCGTACAGTACATCCACGCGGTCGATCTCGTTCTCAACCGGTGACGCGGACTCCAGCGCCAGTACGACTCCGATCTGGCCGTTGGTGTGCACTCGCTCGACGTCCTCGAACCGCAGGATCGGCACGGTCAGCTGCTGGTGTGCCCAATCGCTGAGGCGCATGCCGATGTCGTAGAGCGTGTCCTCCCACTTCCATGGCGCGTGGCCACCGATGATGTTGGTGCCGTTCATGAGCCCGTCGAACACCACGTCGATGCCCGAGGCGGCCAGACCGCGGAAACCGGTGAACTCGCGTCCCTGGCGGCGATACGCAAGTCCCTCGTGTGGGTCGATCGGCCGAACGGACGGATGGTCATGCGCTGACACGACAACGCTTTCGGTCAACAGGCGCTGCACGCGTTGTTCCTGCTCGTCAGTGGTAGGCACGCGAGTGCTGGGCACACGCGCGAGCTCGTCTACCAGTTCGAACTGTCGATAGTCGCGGCCCGCCTCCAGGTACTGATAGGAGGTGTACTCACGGTAGTGCTTGCGTCCCATGCGGCTATGATGGACCCGCGGGTTCGACCGCTGCCGCCGCAAGAATCGCCTGGAATCGCTGGCGCGCCGCCGACCAATCGGCCTCGGGCTCGCCTTCCGGCTCGTAGCACCGCGTGGCAAACGACGCGGCGACTAGCTCGCGACCTTCTCGCAGCGTCCGCAGCTCGCCCAGCGCAAGTGCCTGGACCATGAGATTGCCGATGGCCGTCGCTTCAGCGGAGCCAGCGGTCACAGGCAAGCCCGTCGCGCCGGCGGTAAGCTCACACAACAGGGAGTTCTGCACCCCGCCGCCAACAATGTACACACGGCTGAATTGCCGGTTTGTCACGGCTGCCAGCTCATCTAAAACAGCGGCGTATTTGAGCGCCAGGCTCTCCAGCAGCACACGCACGAGGGTGCCGATGTCTTGCGGCGGGTGTTGACGTGTCTGGATGCAAAACTGCTCGACCGCTCTGGGTAGCTCGGCCGCGGTTGCACGGAGAAAGCGCACATCGTCTGGATCGACGAAGGCAGTAAATGCCGGTGCGCGGCGCGCCATGTGTGTGAGGTCCGCGTACGACACGTCTGGAGCCAGCGCGTTACGCGCTTGTTGCACGAGCCACAGCCCCATCACGTTTTTCAGCAGGCGCGTCGTGCCGTTCACTCCACCTTCGTTGGTAAGGTTCGCCTGCAACGCCTGGTCGTTGATCACGGGTGCGGGCAGCTCCACTCCAACGAGCGTCCATGTGCCCGAGCTGACGAACAGCGTGTGCTCGTCGAGCGGCATGGACGCGACAGCGGATGCCGTGTCGTGTGTGGCGGGCGCGACGACCGTGGCGCCGTTGTACGCACCCAGCCGCGTGCCTGGCTGGACGACCTCGGGGAAAAGTCGCGTCGGAATCGCCAGGCTGTCCAGGAGCTGGTACACCCAGGTGCCCTGGCGCGGATCGAAACACTGCGTGGTCGTCGCGTTTGTGTACTCGGACGCCTCGTTGCCGCAGAGAAAATGGTGAACGAGATCAGGGATCAGCAGCAGTTGTTCGGCACGCTCCAGGTCTGGGTCACGCTGCTCGACCATTGACCGGAGCTGGACGAGCGTGTTGATTTCAAGAAACTGGATGCCGGTTTGTGTGTAGGTCGCCTGACGCGGAATGCGGTCCAGCAATCCGGCGGTGCGTTTGTCGCGGTAATGCACAGGGTTGGCCAGGAGCCGGCCGCGCTTGTCGAGCAGCCCGAAGTCGACACCCCAGGTGTCGACGCCCAGCGACGCGATAGATCCAGCCCTGGCGATGCTTGCGCGGATGTCGCCGAACAGCCTGAGGAAATCCCAATACAGCGTGTTCCCGAGATGCACCGGCACATTTGGGAACCGGTGCACCTCGTCGAGGGCCATCCGCTGGCCGTCGAATCGGCCGACGACGCCGCGCCCGCTCTCCGCGCCGATATCCAGTGCGAGTAGCCGGCGCTCATGCTGCATGACTCAGAAATTGAACTGGTCGATGTTGTCTGCGTTGAACACCTGCGGCGGGCCGAGGACCACGACGCTCTTGTCGCCAATCGTGTAGTTCCCCAGGGTCGGCACACTGAATGACTCCCCCGGCGCGCCGGTGATGTCACCGGAGACCAGCTTGGCCGCGACGTAGTACGCGAGGTATCCGAGGCTCTGCACGTTCCACAGTGCAAACTCTTTGATCGTCCCGTCCTTTACATATGCGCGCAGCGAGTTCGGCGTACCGAGTCCAGTCAACTGGACCGTACCGGCACTGCCCGTGTCCTCGAGCACTTTCGCCGCTGCGGCAATGCCAACCGTCGTTGGAGAGACGATGACCTGCAATCCAGCATGCGCTTGCAACAGGCCCTGCGCCTGCTGCTGACTGGTCTGGTCGTCATCGTTACCGTACACCACATCCACAAGGTTCAGCCCGGAGTATTGCGGCTGCTGGAGGGTCTGCTTCATCACGTCGATCCACGCGTTCTGGTTCGTGGCCGTAGACGTTGCCGACAGCACGGCAATGTCACCCGTGCAGTTTGGCGCCTCGTCGCAGGCCATTTGCACAAGCGACTGGCCGATGCCCTGCGTATCGGCTTGATTGACGAAGACATCGTACGCACCCTCAGCTGGGCTGGAGTCGTAGCCGACCACTTTGATGCTTGCTTGTCGTGCGGCACGCAGCGACGGCGCGATCGCATCCGGGTCCGCCGCTGACACCACGATGGCGCTGACCTTCTGGGTCGTCAGATCCTGAATGAAGGGGACCTGCGCAGCGCCCGTTGCTTCGGATGGGCCGACTTGCTTGAACTGCCCATTCAATTCTTTCGCCGCTTGCATCGCGCCGTTCGCAGCGACGTCGAAATATGGATTGTTGACCTGCTTCGGCAGGAAAGCCACGTTCAACGACGCTTGCGCTCCGACACCCGGAACGCTGATCAGCGCGACGCACACCGCGACCGCCATAGCCACTGGCAAAGAACGCTTCATCGTGAACTACCTCCTCGAATTCGGGTAACCACATTCGGTACGACCACCGAAACAATCAACAACAGTCCGACCGCGATGCTCTGCAACTGGGTCGAGACATCCGTCAGGCGCAAGCCGTTCTGCAGCACGGCCAACGTAAAGACAGCCAGTACCACGCCGGCCAGCGTGCCCGAACCGCCGAAGATGTCGACACCCCCCAGCAGAACAGCAGTGACCACGGCGAGCGTCAGGCCTTGCCCGGCGTCCGACCGGGCACTGGAGAGTCGCGAAGTCAGAATGACGCCGGCGAGCGCGGCCACCGCGCCGGAGAGCACAAAGAGAGCTATCTTTGTGCGCGTCACGGGCACTCCCGCGTACCGCGCCGCGGACTGGTTCCTGCCAATCGCAAAAATGTGGCGGCCAACCCAGGTCATGTGCAGCAGGGTTGCCAGCGCGATCGCCAGGATGACGAAGACGACGAGTGGCCACGGCACAGGCGTGCCAGGCAGGTTGCCGAATCCGAAGGACGTAAACGCGCTGGGAAAGTTGCTGATCGCCCGCGGACCGAGCACCACCGAAGCAAGCCCCCTGAAGAGGGCCAGTGTTCCCAACGTGACGACCAGGGATGGCAGACCCGCTCTGGTGACCAGGATACCGTTGAGGAGACCGCCAGCGGCACCCATCAACAGGACCAGCGGAATGCCGACCCAGAGCGACACTCCGGCTGCCCACAAGAACCCGAGCACAGCACTCGTGAGTCCAACGGTGGACTCCACTGACAGATCAATCTCACCGGCGATCACGATGAGCGTCATCGGCAACGCCATGATGCCCATCTCCATCGCCGCAACCGTCAGGTTCGAGAAATTCTGACCGGAAGCAAAGACCGGTGAAATGCGTGCGCCAATCACCAGGAGCAGCACCAGGATGGCCGCCAGCATGAGCTCCCAGCGGAGAAATCTGCTGGGCCCGGCTGGCGACGCTCTGCTAGTGCTGGTGGACTCCGCCACCTGAGCAACATCGGTCATCGGATGACCGCCGCTCGCCGACGCTCGGTAGTAGCACGCAGCATCCGTCGGACGATCACGGCGTCCGCTAACACGGCTAGCAGAATGACTGCGCCATAAATCGCCTGCAGCCAGAACTGAGAAAAGCGGAGCAACGTCAGTCCGTTCGCGATGAGTCCGAGAAACAACGCGCCGAGCGCCGCGCCGACCACGCTGCCGGATCCACCGAAGATGTTCACGCCCCCGACGACCACGGCCGCAATCACCTGCAGGACTGCGCCGTCCGCGGCCGCGGCGGTGATCGTGCCGTACTTCGCTCCCCAGAGCACACCGGCGATGCCCGCCAGACAGCCCGAGGCGGCGAACACGACGAATACGACGCGGCGCGAATGCATGCCCACGATCGCCGCCGCTTCAGGGTTGCTCCCGATCGCGTACACCTGTCGACCAAAACGCGTCTGCCGCAGCCATACTGCAAACAGCGCTGTGATGACGATGGCCAGAACCACGTACAGCGGAACGCCCAATGCGCTGGCACGCGCGAGCGCGATGTACTCCGGCGGCAGATCCGACAGGCTTATCTGGCCTCCACCAGCAATCAGGTACGCAAAACCTCGATACACGCTGAGGGTTCCGAGCGTCGCCACGATCGACGGCACACGGAACAGCGTGACGATAGCTCCATTCAAGACACCCAGCAACAGGCCCAGAACGATGCCGACCGCAATCGCCGGCACAAGGCCGAGCACGTGCAGCTTGAGGAGCTCAGCCACACCGTACGCAACGAGCCCGATGGTCGCGTCCACCGACAGATCCACGTTGCGCGTCAGCACCACGAGCGCTTCGCCCACGGCCGCGACGGCGATGATGGCAGCCAGACTGGTGACTTGAGAAAGATTGGCCGGCGAAAGAAACTGCGGCGCCTCGGCCCAGACGACGGCGCTGAGCACCAGCATAACCACCGCAAGGCTCCACTCGCGTTGTCGCAGGCTCATCGCGCAACCACCGTCTGGCCCGTCGCCGCGAACATCACGCTCTCTTGTGTGGCGTCTCCGCCCTGCAGCTCGGCCGTCAACCGTCCCTCATGCATCACCAGTACGCGGTCCGCCATCGCCAGCACTTCAGGCAGATCGCTCGAGATCAGCAACACTCCGAGTCCGTCCGCGGCGAGCTGAGAGATGATGCGATGGACTTCGACCT
>JAFAPL010000028.1 GCA_019247135.1 Chloroflexota bacterium
CTGGCTGGCGGGTGGCCGCGGACGACTGCTGCTCGGCTACATGGCCGCTGCCACCGTCGGCGCAGTGCTGGGTGGTTTCCTGGCGGCCGTCAGCCTCGGCCTGAACATCGCCGACATCGATACCACCAGCCTGTTGGTGGCGACCGTCGGCGCAGCCGTGCTGCTGGTGATCCTGCACGCGCTGCCCGCCGCGGAAGTTTTCGACTAATCGCGCGCCTGCCTGGAGCGCTGTCGCTCAACCAGTTTCAGCCGGTTCTGAAAGACGCGCACCATCGCGCGCCTGTCTTGCGAGGTGCGCCGCGTACTTGCCGTGAACACCTCGATGGCGCGGCGCAGCACACGCGCGGCCTCGTCCAACTTGGAGCGCTTCTCGTACAAGGCCACCAGGCGTCCGTATGGCAGGTCGCCTGGGAAGCCCTCCTGCACGTTGCGCTCGTACAGCACAATCGCCTCGTCGATACGCCCCGCGTGCTCGGCGTCGAGCGCCTCCAGATTCCGCGCCGTCTGCGCCTCGAGCAGCCAGCGCTCTTCCAGTGTCTCGATCGGCTCCGCTCTTGCTCGCCGCGGCATTCGTCTACTTCGCCTGGCCGTGAACTTTGTGATCCGTGGTCGGGGAGAGAGGATTTGAACCTCCGGCCCCCACGTCCCAAACGTGGTGCTCTGCCAAGCTGAGCTACTCCCCGCGGAGCCGCCTGAGTGTACCAATTCGGACCTAATTGGACATGTGTCGCCGATCTGCTAGGTTGAAAGTGACAATGCCCGATGTCCTTCGCGCAGTTCGCGCGTGCAGCACAAGTGACCACACCTGACCCAGCCGCTCGCCGTCTGGCGCGTGCCCTCGAGATCGCCCCGACCGCCAGCGTCTGGTTGATCATCACCGCGCCGGTCTGGGGCGCGATCCTCGCGCCTGCCGCGCTCGGCTTCTTTCTCGTCCTGTTCAGCGTCTACTGGCTGTGGAAGTCGAGCATGTTCGCCGTTGGCGTGCTCATCGGCTTCTGGCGACTCCACCGCGCGCAGCAGCGTGACTGGCGGGCAGCCACGCGTGATTTGCCGGGCGCCGAAGCGCTCCACCACCTCGTCATCGTGCCGACGTACGGCGAAAGTGACGAGATCCTCGCCGACACCCTGCACTGCCTGAGCCAACAGGACGTACCGCTCAATCGGGTGTCGGTCGTGCTCGCCTTCGAGGAGCGGGACAGGCTCGCGCCCGCCCGCGCACAGCGCCTGAGTGCCCGCTTCGGGTCATTGTTCGAGCACTTCCTGGTGACCTTCCATCCCGATCTGGAGGGCGAAGTCAAAGGCAAGTCATCCAACCTGACCTGGGCGGCGAGACGCTTCGCCGCCGAAGTGATGGATGTCGCGAACGGGCGGTCGGCTGGGCTCGATCCCGAGCAACTGATCGTCACTGTGTGTGATGCCGATTCACGCCTGCACCGCAGCTACCTGGCCGCTCTCGAGCACGAGACCCTGAGCCATCCCCAGGGACGCTTCCACATCTTCCAACCGGCGATCCTCTTCTACGCCAACCACTGGCGCTTGATCGCGCCGCTGCGAGCGATGAACAGCATCTACTCGCTGTGGGAGCTCGCACGGATGGTTCCGACGCACCGCCTGGTCACGCAATCGACGTACTCCTTGAGCTGGCACGCCGCGCGGGAGGTGGGCTTCTGGGATGTGGACGTGATCCCCGAAGACTCACACATGTGCTTCAAGGTGCTGTTCCACTTCGGCCGGGTGGTCAAGGTCCGCCCGATTTTCTTGCCGGTCTACGCCGACGCGGCCGAGGGACCTACGTTGCAGCGCACCTTCGAAAACCAGTACCAGCAGATTCTGCGCTGGGCGTGGGGAGTCTCGGACATCCCGTACGTCGCCATGGGCGCTCTTCGTGCGCGCAACATGCCTTGGCATCTGCGCATCATGCGCGTGGTCTGGTACGTGGAAGAGCACCTGATGTGGCCGTCGCATTGGTTCCTGTTGACGCTCGGCGGAGTGGTGCCGGCCGCGATCAATCCCGCGTATGCCCACAGTGCGCTCGGCATGTGGCAAGCCGGCCTCGTGTCAGCCGTCCTGGGCATGTGCCTGCCCTTCCTGATCCTCGTCATCTTCCTGGACTGGCGACTCCGACCGGAGCATCCGGAGGGTGAAGACCTGATCGACGTGATCATCGGCTGGGCGTCTTTTGGCCTGTTGCCGGTGTGTGGTCTGGTGCTGTGCGCGCTGCCGGCGCTCGACGCGCATACACGCTTGCTGTTTGGCCGCCGCCTGGAGTACCGCGTCACGGAGAAAGTGCCGGCGCACGCCCGCTTCCGCGGCGAGCGCACAAGCTCGGTACCCACGCCCGTGGTGGATCCCACGCCCGCGGGCGCGCGGCCGCTACGGCGTGCCCGCTTCGATCAATTGCCGCAATATCGGGCGTATGCGCCCGGCAGCACGACCGCGGTGACTGATTCGGTCCTTCTCGTCTATCGGGATCTGCGCTAGCGTCTTTTTCAAGCGCGGTACGTAAAAGATCGGGTCATAGCCGAAGCCACCTGTGCCGGCCGGCGCACACGCGACCCGTCCGCGCAGCTCGCCACGTACGCGCAACTGCCGCCCGTCCGGCAGGCGCACGATCACGACGCACACGTAGCGGCAGGCACGGGCGTGGCCGGTTTTGCCGTCGAGCAACTTGACCAGGAGTTCGTTCTTGTGCGTGTAGTCGTCGCCTTCCCAGCGGGCGGAGTGCACGCCCGGCGCGCCGCGCAACGCCGCCACCGAGAGACCGGAGTCTTCCGCGAGTGTCGCCAGATTGCTTGCCTCACCGTAGGCGGTGGCTTTCAGGAGTGCGTTGGCGGCGAATGTCCGACCAGTCTCCTCGACCTCGAAATCGATGTTGACGTCTTTGAGCGTCAGCAACTCGAGGTCGAGGTCGCTGAGGAGTCCGCGCCATTCACGCAGCTTGCCTTGGCTGGTTGTGGCGATCAGCAGTCGCATCGCATCGGCACCGTAGCGCACGCGGCAAACTGCAGGCGATGGACGACGACCTCGAGGCGGCGGTGGGCTCGCTGCCCCACAGCTGGAGTGGCACGTTTTTGCGCGTGGTCGGCAGCACGCAGGACGTGGCGCGTGCGGCCGCGAACTCCGGCGCACCCAGCGCCTCGATCTTCGTGGCAGATTTTCAGTCGGCTGGCCGAGGCCGACATGGCAGAACCTGGCTGGCCCCTCCAGGTACCGCACTGCTGATGTCGATCCTGCTCCGCGAGCGACTCGCGACTCATATCCGCGCGAGGCGTGCCACAACACTTGCGTCCGTTGCCCTGGCCGAGGCCGTCGAGAAACTGGCGCCCATGCTGCGGGCCGAGATCAAGTGGCCCAACGACCTGATGCTCGGTGGGCGCAAGGTCGCGGGCGTCCTGGCCGAGAGCTCTTCGCAGGGCGAGAGCCAGACGACCATCGTCGGAGTCGGCGTGAACGTATCGCAAGATGCGCGGGCGCTGCCGGCCTTGGCGACAAGTATTTCAGTCGAAGCCGGTGAGCGCATCCGCCGAGGCGTGCTGCTCGTGGCGTTCATCGAGCGCGTTGAAGGTTGGCTGGAGCAGCCGCCCGCTGCGTTGCACTCGGCTTGGGAATCTCGATTGTGGCGGCGCAATCAGCGCATTCGCCTGGCCGACGGTGATTCAACGATCGACGCGACCGTCCTGGGCGCCGAAGAGGACGGCGCGCTACTCGTTCGATTGGCTGATGGCTCGGTTCAGCGCACCTTCACGGGTGAGGTCCTGGCGTAGGCCGGACCGGCGCTTGAGAAAAGTGCGAGTGTGTGGCGACCCAGTGACCGTTGCGCGGCTCGAGCAGCAGCGTCGCCCGTCCAGGTCGAGGAAACGTGCTGCCATCGGCGCGCCTGCCCCGCGAATCCCACGCGACCACCACGCACAGCGCATTGCTGTCGCCGAGACAGTGCAGCGTGTCCATGACGAACGTGAAGTCGCGAATGGTTGGCCAGATGTTGCGCCACTGCTCGCGCTCCAGTCGATCGCGCCCGGTGACGACCGCCGCAAACGTTCCGAACGCTACAACGTCCTCGGCGAAGAGAGGTCGCGCGCGCTCATAGTCGACCGAACGGACGCACGCCTGCATCGCTTCCAGAAACTCGTGCGCGACGCGCTGAAGCTCGTCAGGGGACATGCACGGCCGCCTCCTTCGAGGGTGCCGGTTGCATGAAGCTCGGGCCCGCGGCACGCGAGGGCGCGGCGCGCAACAGAATGGCGGCGTACAGCGCCAGTCCAAACAGCGCATAGCTCGAGGCGTGCAGGTCGGCCGAGGCCAGCACGTCCAGGCCAGTCGAATTGCCGACCGCGCGAAGCAGTGAGGTCAGGGCGTCGGCCAGAACGCGATCATACGCGCCGACGGTGAGAGCGCCGAGGACGATACCCGCCAGACCCCATCGACCGCCGATGACCACCGCTGCCAGCACCATCAGCGACACGGTCAGATCGAACAGCCCGGGCTCGATGTACGACAGCAGACCCGCGTACAGCGCGCCTGCTACGCCGGCACACCCCGCACCCATGGCAAAGGCGAACAGCTTCGCCCGCGGTGCATTGACGCCAGCCGCCTCGGCAGCCTGATCGTCCTCGCGGACGGCTGCCCAGGCGCGACCAGTCCGCGAGCTTGCCAGGCGCAGGACCACGACGCACGCCGTCGTGGCCAACAGCAGCGCGAGGCCGTACGCCTGGATCGATCGATCTGCGAACGCCGCGGGCAGCAGCGCGGGCAGAGGCACGCCGCTCAGGCCGTTGGCGCC
>JAFAPL010000031.1 GCA_019247135.1 Chloroflexota bacterium
CGAACCGGACCCCACCAACGACGTCGAAGCCTGGGACTCCGCGTACAAGCTCGCCATCCTCGCGTCGCTCGCGTTCGGCGCCCCGGTCATGCCCGAACAGGTGCATCGCGAAGGCATCACCCGCGTGTCCCAGCGCGACATTCTGTACGCGGGCGAGATGGGATATCGCATCAAGCTGTTGGCCATCGCTCGTCTGGTCGAGGGCCAGGTCGAAGTGCGCGTGCATCCCACCCTGGTGCATGGGGGCTCGATGCTCGCGAGCGTGGACGGCTCGTTCAACGCCGTGCAGGTCGAAGGAGACCTGATCGGAACGGCCCTGTTCTACGGTCGCGGTGCAGGCTCAGAACCGACCGCCAGCGCGGTGATTGCCGACATCATCGCGCTGGGCACGTCAGCGGGTCGGGGTGGATCTCGCTCGAGCGAACGACCGCCTGACCTGCGGCCAATGCAGCTGCTGCAAACTCGGTACTTCCTACGCCTGCTGACGCTCGACAGACCAGGTGTGATGGCGTCCATCGCGACCGTGCTCGGCGACCGAGGCATCAGCCTGGCGAGCGTTGTTCAGAAAGAGAGCGTCGTTCTCGGCGACGACGTACCCGGCGCGGAGATCGTACTCACGACTCACGTCGCCAGTGAGGCCGCCGTTCAGAATGCGCTCGACACACTCCGCCACATGCCGGTGGTCAGGACTGTCGGCAGCCTGCTGCGCGTCTACGAGTAGCGGATCATGGAACAGCCGCTCGACTCGACCAGTCCTGGTCCACCTCTGGCGATCGTCTGCCGTGGCGCGGATCGGACGGGTGTGCTGTACGAGATGTCGAGCGTAATTGTGCGACACGGCGGCTACATCCACTCGGTTGACATCCTGGAGCGAGGCGAGCGGAGCGCCATCTACTGGGAGCTCTACGGCGTCGACAACGAGGAATCGCTGATCGCGGACCTCGAGGCGCTCGAGGTGGTGGATTCGGTCGAGCGTGTGCCGAGCATGCTCGAGGTGTACGGAAAGCGCATCATCGTCGTTGGCGGCGGCGCCCAGGTCGGACAGGTGGCGCTCGGAGCGATCGCCGAAGCCGACCGGCACAACATCCGCGGAGAGAAGATCAGCGTCGACACGATTCCGATCGTCGGGGAGGAAAACCTTGCCGACGCGGTTCGGGCGGTGAGTCGACTGCCGCGCGCGGTCGCGCTGGTGCTGGCTGGGGCGCTCATGGGTGGCGAGATCACGCGAGCCGTGCACGAGGTGCGTGAGCGGGGCGTGCTGGTGGTGAGCTTGAACATGGCGGGGTCGGCGCCCGCGGCGGCGGACCTGATCGTCAGCGACCCGGTTCAGGCGGGTGTCATGACGGTGATGGCGGTGGCCAAGACGGCGAAGTTCGATATCCAACGCCAGCGCGGACGCGTTTACTGAAGAGCGCGGGTTCTCCTCGGCGATGTCATTGCGACCAGGGGCACAACTTCGCGGGCTGGCGCCGGTCCTTCCAGATTGTTCAACTTGCAAGTTGAGGACTGCGGCTGGTCAGAGCGATATCAGCGGCAGCGCGGACGCGTTTACTGAAGAGCGCGCGTTCTTCTCGGCGATGTCATTGACCAGGGGCACAACTTCGCGGGCTGCATGTGGCTGGTCAGAGCGGCAGCCCGTCCGAGTGACGACTACCGTCAACGCTCGCTGCCGCTGGGTGCGGTGAGTAGCTCGAGTGTGGTCTCGGCGGACAGAACGCCACCCTCACGCACCACGTGGCCGGGCCCGACGACCCGAAGAAGAATCTCGTGCTCGCCAGGACCCGCTCGCAACAGCGTCCCGCGGCCGCGGGTGACGACGTACCAGCGGTTCGGCTCGGAGTCGATTCGGTCGCCCGGGTACAGCCGCACCTCCTCCAGTCGGTCCGTGGTCTCGATCAGCACCCGCTCAGGCAGCTCGGGGAACGCGCGCGCCAGCCATGCGTCATAGGTCCTACCAAGCTGATACGCGAAGGCGACATTGAACGCTGCGAGCTCTACGAAGGCTAGCGCCAGCCGCGCCAGCTGCGGCTCCAGCGGCAGCAGTGTTGCGACGGCGAGGGCCAGTGTCACCCACAGCCACGGATTGCGCGGGAACCTCGTCGTCAACAGCGCCACTCCGACCAGCACCAGTGCGGCCCACGCAACCTGAACGCGCTGCATCGGAAATGCGCCGAACGCCTCGGCGACGTGGGCCAGAAAATACGTCGCCTGGGCGATCACCAACATACAGAACAGCGCGAGCCAGCGGTAGTGGCGATAGGTCCAGAAGAGCTCCATCGCGAGGACTGGCAGCCACGGCGCGAGGGCAGCCACGACGTACAGCCACAGAGGCGCGGACTGAACGACGGCCGCGATCTGAGCGAGCACCGAGCCCACGGCCGCCACGATGACCACCGGCATCGACGCGCTGCGTAACTCGGCGAAATGGCGGCCGAGGAGGCGTGGAGCCACGCGGTCCAGCATCGCGCGGCGGCGGTCGCAACGCTGTGAACTGGATCACACCTTGACGATTCCTACGTTTTCGTCATCCGGTCCGCGGCTGGATCAGCCACATGGCCTCAGCGGAGCCACACCGCGGTCGCGCCATCGCCGCCGTTCGCATCCGGCTCGGGTGCGAAGCGCGCCACGTATTGACTCGACCGCAAGGTGTCGCGAACAGCCTGTCGAATCGCACCCGTGCCCTTGCCGTGCACGATCCTCGCCTCAGGCATCCCGGCGAGCGACGCGTTCTCGAGATACTCGTCGAGCCGCTCGATCGCCTCGTCCCGCCGCTGACCGCGCAGATCCAGCTGAAACGGCACGTCCCCACGCGGCGTGGCAACCGCAACCGGGACCGCTCGCTCGGGCGTTGCCGCCCGCCGCTCCGCCGCGCTCGGCCGGGTGGCTCCTTCGAGATCCCGAAGCGGCATCCGCACGCGGCGACCGAGTACTTCGACTTCCACCTCGCCGTCGCGGATCGACAGCACGCGCCCGGGCAATCCGAGCCGCGGCACAACGACCTCGGCTCCGAGGCCAACAGACGCAGGCTCGGGCGGAGCCACCTCCTCTGCTGGCGCGGCCGGCGCCGGTGGCGGGCTCAGCGAGGGGAACGCGAGCGCCGCTTCGATGGCCTCACGCGCCACCTGACCGCCACGCTGGTCGCGCGCTGACTGCAGCTGCAGGCGCAGGCGGTGCGCTTCGCGCCGCAACTCGGCGAGTTCTTCGTCGGCCTGCGCGCGAGCCTGTTGCCACGTTTCCTCGTGCTTGCGTTCGGCCTCGCGCAACGCATTGCGAGCCCGGATTTTGAGCGTCGCGGCGTCCGCCGCCTCCTTGAGCGCGCGCGCCCGGGCATCTTCGGCCAGCGCGCGGTCGCGAGCGATCTCGCCCAGCATCAGCTCTGCCTCGTGCGCTTGCGGTGACACGTAGGACCTGGCGCTCTCGAGCACGTCAGGTGGCATCCCGAGTCGTTCGGCGATCGCGAGCGCGTTCGAGCGACCAGGCATGCCAATGGTCAAACGGTAAGTGGGGGAAAGCGTCTGGACGTCGAACTCGACGCTGGCGTTCTCGACACGCGGAGTGGTCTCGGCGTAACTCTTCAGCTCCGGGTAATGGGTGGTCGCTATGACGTACGCCGCGCGCTCGCGGAGAAAATCCAGGAGCGCTCGGGCGATCGCAGCCCCTTCCTGCGGATCGGTCCCAGCACCCAGCTCGTCCAGCAGGATCAGCGAACAGCTGTCGGCGTGCTCGAGCATGCGAACGATGCGCGAGATGTGTGAGGAAAACGTCGACAGGCTTTGCTGGAGGCTCTGCTCATCGCCGATATCCGCCTGAATGCGCTCGAACACCGCGATCAGTGAGCCTTCGTCGGCCGGCACGAAGAGGCCGGATTGCGCCATGAGCGCCAACAGCCCGGCCGTCTTCAGCGCCACCGTCTTGCCCCCCGTGTTCGGTCCGGTGATCAACAGCGCGTCGAAGTCATCGCCCAGGACGAGGCTGATCGGCACAACCTCGCCGCGCAGCAGCGGGTGGCGCGCGTTCTTCAGGTCGAGCACCGGCTGCCCGGCGGGCCTCGGCAGGCCAACGAGCTGTGGCGCCGTGGCCCGTTGCTGGTCCGCCAGACCGGCGGCCGCGCGCGCGAGGTCGAGTTGTGCCAGTCCGTCGACGGTGCTGATCAACGCGTCGGCTTGCTCGCCAACTTCCTGGCTGAGCGCACGCAGAATGCGCTCGACCTCACGTTCTTCGTCGAGCTGCAGCGTGCGCCAGCGATTCCCCATCTCGACGACGGCAACAGGTTCGACGAACAGCGTCGCGCCACTCGCGGACTGGTCGTGCACGATGCCTGGCACCTGGCCGCGGGACTCCGCTCGAATTGGAATCACGTATCGGCCTGCGCGCTGTGTGACCACCGGGTCCTGTACGACGTCGCGGAACGGCGGCGCTGCCATGATTTCGCGGAGGCGGCTGACCAGGCGGTCGTGTGCGCCGCGCAGCTCAGCTCGAATGCGACTGAGGGCCGGACTAGCACTGTCGAGCACCTCGCCGCCCTCGCCGACCGCGGCCTGGATGTCTTCGGGCAGCCCGGTGTGATCGTTCAGATAGACAGCAGCGAGGTCGAGCAGCGCCGGAGTTTCATCCTGGAGCCCCTGCAGATTGCGCCGCCACGTCCGCGACGCGCGGGCGGTGGAAGCGAGGTCGAGAAGCTCGTCTGGGCCGAGGACGCCGCCAACGCGCGCCCGCTCGGCGAGTGGACGGACGTCGTGCACACCGCCCAGGTGCAGCGCTGGCCGAAGGCCCGGCAGGCTCAAGGCCTCTCGCGTCGTCGCCTGGCGGCGAGTGGCCTCATGCAGGTCGGCGGTGGGTTCGAGACTCAGCGCGAGCTCACGGCCGGCCGAAAAGCTGGTGTGGCGCGCCAGCTGCTCGCGGACGGCGTCGAACTCGAGCGTGTCGAGCGCGAAGTCCATCAATCAGCCGGTGAGTCTAACCGCCACTAACAGGACACAACGCTCGAATACCCGGGCACGGGCTGGCAAGACTGCCGATGCACTGGCTTGCGGTCTGAAAAAGCCCGAAACAAAGCGCCGCCTCGCTGACAGCGCGGCGGCGCAGTGCGATCGAATCGGAGCCTGGCGCGTTAGCCCGCGGTCGGGTAGACCAGTTCCCCGCCGACCTGTCCCTGGTTCGACGGCTGGCGCTTGGTCTGAACGTTCTTCGTCTTCCAGAAGATCTCGGCGATCTGCTGGGTCCCCGCGAGCAGCTGCTGCGCTGCCTCCATGCTGATCTGCTGCTTGACCGTGGACGTCAGCTTGGCCGTCCGCCACACGACGTCATGCAGATCGGGCGCCTGCTGCAGGTGCTCCGGTCTGAAGTAGTCAGTCCACAGGACGATCAGCTCGTGCTCGCACATTTTCGCGTGCTCTTCCTTGACGGCCGAGTAACGCGCGATCTGCATCGTGTAGGTGTCCCACTCTTCTTTGCTGGCGCTGCCATCCGGCTTCTGCAGGCCCTGGATGAGCTGCACCATGCGGACGCAGGTGAGCGCCGCGATCTGAGCCGCGTGGGGATCGTAAATGCCACACGGAATATCGCAGTGCGCGTGCGCGACCTGAGGCGGCGCCGCGCGGTCGAAGGCCTCGAGGACACGATCAACCAGCGAAGGTGAAGTCGTAGAGGCGTGCATCACAATTCAGTCTACACCGGGGCTTCACGCGGACACGCGGCGACAATGCGACGAACGTCGTGTTTGCGCGCTTCGTCGTCCAGGACACCAGCATGCAGCCAGCGCTGCAGCCAGGTGATCGGCTCATTGCTGCCAGGTGGCTCCAGCCGCGCGCCGGAGACGTCGTCGTGTCCCGCGATCCCGAGCACTCGTTGCTGTTCATCGCCAAACGAGTCAGCCACCTGCTGCCGAATGGCGACGTGTTCCTGGTGGGAGACAACCCGAACGTCAGTCGCGATAGTCGCTTATTCGGTGCCGTGCCGCGTCACCTGGTCGTCGGGCGCGTCGTATGGCGCTATTTGCCACCGCATCGACGCGGCCGCGTATGACCGCGCGAGCCGTTATCCTCGCCGGATGGAACTGGCGCTCGCCATCCTCGCGATCGTCATTGCCGTCGTCGCGCTGGTGCTGGTGCTGCAGTTGCGGGGCGCTCTCGCCGAGCTTCGTGCGGCACCGACGGAAACGCCCGCGGCCGCGGCTGATCTGCAGGCCCTGCGCTCGCGGGTGGACACGCTCCGCGGCGACCTGGACCAGAGCGTGGCGGAGTTGAACGAGCTGAAGGCGGCCGCCAACGTTGTTCCCGCGCCGCCGCTGCCCAGGGGCCGCCGCAGCGCCAGCCTGGAAGACCTGCGCCAGCAGCTGCGTGCCAGTCATCTCGAACCAGACACCGGGGACGAGCTGCCCGAGAGCGAGGCGTAGCCCCGCCTGGCAGTAGTCAACGGGGCGGTCCGGTGCCGTTGTTGACGGCCACGCGATTGCGACCGCAACCATGAGCTCGCGGGCTGGCGGCTGCTGCTGGCCCATTGTTCAACTTCCAGTTGAGGAGTCTGGTTGTGGGTCAACTAGCGTTCGAGGCGCAGAACGCCAGGACCGCGGATGCGACATCAGCGGGGTGGCTCGCGTACAGGCTGTGGGTCGCGCCCTCGATCTTGCGCCGTTCAGCCTGGGGAAGGCGGCTGACGAACGCCTCCGCCGCGGCGTCGCCGAGAATTCCGCCGTACTCCGGGTCGGCCTGCAACACGAGTGTTGGCTGTTTCACCGTCGGCGCTTCGGCTCGGTCGGCCCGATTGAGCATCGCTTCGAACGCGGCGTCGGCCGCCTGACGGAACATGCGCGCAAGCTGCTCGGCCAACAGCTTGCCACCGCTCGGATTGCGTTCCAGCAGATACGCTTCGAGCTCGCCGGGTGGCGCGTGCCGGAGTCGGTACACGTCGGGCACCTCGGGATTTCCCATGCCCGGATCTAACGGCGGGTCCAGCAGAACGACGCGGTCGACCAGCTCAGGCCAGCCGTACGCCAGGTCCAGCGCGACGAGCGCGCCCAGCGAGTGGCCCACCACCGGCAGCGGCGGTTCGTCGATGATGGCGTCGAGCATCTCGGCGAGATCGGCAGCGTAGTCGGGAGGCTCGTAACCGCTCGGCGGCGCGTTACTGGCGCCATGACCGCGCAGATCCGGCGCGACTGCCGCAAAGTGCGGCAGCAAACGTCGCCCGAACGCCTGCCACACACTGCCCGTCACACCCAGGCCGTGCAAAAGCAAGATCGGCGGCGCGACCGGGTCCACTACCCGCCGCACGTGTAGCTGCACGCCACGTCCGGGCGCGGAGGAGTCTTCCCAGCGCACGGCTCAACGCCAGCCCAAGAGCGCGGCGACGCTGGCCAGGTCCGCTGCAATCGCGTCTGGTTGCGCGCTTTGCTCGCGCTGTGCGCTTTGCTCGCTTCGCTCGCGCGGGGGCAGCCCCGCAACATCCTGGGCTCGCTCCGCTCGCTGCGCTCGCTGCGCTCGCGCGACACCGCTCAGCACCAGAATGGTGTGCAGCCCAGCGCGGCGGCCGCCGGCTATGTCCGTCTCGAGCCGATCGCCGATCATGACCACCTGGTGCGGCTGCAGGCCACCCAGTCGGCGCAGGCCGTCTTCGAACAAACCTGGCTCGGGTTTACCGACCACGATTGGCTCGACCGCCGTCGCGGCCTGAATCGCCGCGACGATGCTGCCTGCGCCCGGAAGCACTTCGCCGCCCTCGATGGGCAACAGCGCGTCGGCGTTCGTGGCGACGAATCGAGCGCCCGCTCGAATACTGCGTGTCGCGAGCGTCAACTTCTCATAGTCGAACGTGCGATCCAGCCCGGCAAGCACCCAATCGACGTCGAGCTGCCCGTCTTCGACGATCTCCAGGCCTTCCCGCAGGACCGCCTGGCGC
>JAFAPL010000074.1 GCA_019247135.1 Chloroflexota bacterium
GGTGCATGGCCTTGAAGGCACGCGCAATCGACCAGTCCGGACACGGGCGCTCCAGCAATTCGAACGGCTGCCCAGCTTCGACATCGCCTTCGACCAGGACGCGCAGGTACCAACCGTGGCGCCCGCTGTCTCGCACGCGCTCCATCAGTCCCGGCAACCGCCAGCGGCGGGTTATGTTCTGACATGGCTGGCGCGGCTGAGACACCTCCAGGCGGGCGGCGCCGAGCGCGTACACGTCGCCGAGACAGACATTGCCTTCGTCGAGGAAGGTGATCGTGAAGTTCTCGCCGAACGCGCCGTACGCGAGCTCCGGCATCTCGAGCTCGGCGCGCCAGTCCGGGTAGTGGCTGGCGGCATAGCCCAGCACGGCCTTGTCCCGCCCGCCGTGGTTCTTGCGATCGGCCTGACCGTCACCCCGCAGGTTCGTCAGGCCCAGCCACACCGGGCCGGCGACCGGCGACTTGTAGTAGCCCGTCCGCCAGGGCCTCTCGAGCGGGTCCGCTGCCCCAGGCATACTGTGCACGGCCGGCAGACCCACCTGAACTGAAACGAGACGCGGAAGCGGGGCGTCGCTCACCGCCGAGAGTGTACGGGCTAAGGTTAAGCGGATGAGAGGTGTGGTGGTCGCGCCGCAACCGATGGCGGCCGAAGTCGGGGCCGAAGTTCTGGCGCGCGGTGGGAACGCGTTCGACGCGGCGATCGGGACCGCCTTCGCCCAGATGGTGACCGACCCGCAGATGTGCGGCCTGGGCGGTTTCGGCTGCGCCACGTACACGTGGTCGGGCGGCACGCGGCACGTGGCGTTCCATGCGCGGGCCGGTTCACGCGTCACGCCTGAGATGTGGGCCGCCGATTTTCGAGGTCGCACCGAGCTTGGCAACTACACGCTGTTCGACGACCACCGCGCCAACCTCGGCCACACGTCCGTCGGCACGCCGGGCGTGGTCGCTGGATTAGCCAGCCTGCACGGGCGCGCGCGGCTGCCCTGGTCGGAGCTGATCGAGCCCGCGGCGGCCCTCGCGCGGCGCGGCTCGCCCGCGCCCGAGTTCGCGTTCGAGTTCGTGCAGCGCGTGCAGCAGCCGGGCATGCCCAGCGGCGAGCAGCGCCTGAAGTACACGCCAGACTCGGCCCGGCTGTGGTGCCGCCCCGACGGCACGATCAAACGCCCCGGAGACCACTGGTCGAATCCCGACCTGGCCGACACCCTTGAGCGGCTGGCGCGCTCGGGGCCGCGTGAGTTCTACGCGGGTGACATTGCCGAGCGCATCGCCGACGAACTGGCGCGCGGTGGCGGGTACGTTACCCGTGAAGACCTGGCGCGCTACGAAGTGCGACACTCCGAGCCGATCGAGGGCACATTTCGCGGCTTGCATGTTGCCAGTGCGGCGCCACCCGCCAGCGGAATCACGTGCGTGCAGATGCTGCAGGTGCTGAACCATTTCGAGCCGCTGGCGCCCGAGTCGGCCCAGTCGTACGTCGTGCTGGCAGGCGCGATGCACGAGGCGTTCGCCGCCAGGCTGCGGGCCGTCGGCGACCCCGATTTCGTCGATGTGCCCAGTGGCGAGCTGACCTCGCCTGGCTGGGCCGAAGCGGCCGCCGGCCGAGTCAGGAACAAGCTCAGGAGACCGGCGGTGGCGAGTGTCGGTGGCGAAGGCACGACACATGTCTCGACTTACGACGAAGAGGGCAACGCCGTGGCGCTCACACACACGCTCGGCATCTTCTCGGGCGTGATCGTGCCCGGCACGGGGGTCGCGTTGAACAGCGGGATGGACCTGTTCGATCCGATACCTGGCGGACCCAACTCGATGCAGCCCGGCAAAGCTCGCATTTCGGGCATGGCGCCGACGATCGTCTTCGATGACGGGCGGCCAGCGATCGTCAGCGGCGCACCCGGCACCAACGCGATTGTGACTAGCGTGTTGCAGGTGATCGTCGGTCTGGTCGACGGAAAGCTCAGCCCGGTGGAGGCCGTCTCGGCGCCGCGGGTGCACTGCGAAGGCGGCCCGGTCTT
>JAFAPL010000061.1 GCA_019247135.1 Chloroflexota bacterium
GTGCGCGAGCAACGTACCTTTGTCGTGGACGATCGGGATCGACCTGATCAGTGGCGATTCGGTGTTGTTGCCGACAGATCTTGTCGTCCTGGGTCGACAAACTCAGTCGATCAAATCATTTCTGAGTTCATCCCATGGCCTTGCTGCCGGCGCGGTACTCGTGGAGGCAGTGCTGGTCGGCGTCCTCGAGGTCATCGAAAAGCATGCCGTGCGGGCGGCCCGCAATCCAGCCCGAGTCATTCCGGACTACCTGAATGCGCTGCCAATCGTCGGGCAGCTGTGTCAGCAGATCGAAGAAGCCGGAGCAGAACTAGCCGTGTACGATTGCTCCTCTCGATTGGGGATTCCTGTGTACTTTGCGCGGGTATGGGATGCGCGTGAGCCGTACGCTGGCGTGTACTCCGGCTCCGGCGCCCACCTGGATCCGGAGATTGCCGTACTGCGCGCGATCACCGAGGCGGTGCAGAGCCGGGCGGTGTATATCGCCGGAGCGCGTGACGACTTGCCAAGCCGGGCGTTT
Organism: Chloroflexota bacterium; assembly: GCA_019247135.1. Next base: position 521 of record JAFAPL010000061.1, read on the forward strand.
GAGCAACATCGTGCGCACGCCAGCCCGTCAATCATCGACCGCTTGCGCCGTCAGCCGTCTACGGCGACGGTGGACCTCGCGCACGCACCAAGCGCCACAACGCAAACGTTCGAAGGTGATATGAATGTTGTTCTTGGGCGATTAGAAGCCGCCGAATTGCATGAATGCATCGCGGTCGACCTCACTCCGCCCGAGTTTTCCAAGATCGCGTCGGTGGTGCGCGTGGTGGTCCCCGGTCTGGCCGCATGACTGTCGTCGTTTTCCTCGGGCCCTCCCTGGATCGCGCGTCGGCCAGGGCACTGTTGCCGGACGCGATCCTCCTTCCGCCGGCGGCACAGGCAGACCTGCTGAGTGCCATCGGAACGTACAAACCCGACGTCATTGGTCTGGTCGACGGCTCTTTCGGCCAGAGCCAGTCGGTCTGGCACAAAGAGATCCTGTTTGCCCTTTCGGAGGGGGTCGCGGTCGTCGGGGCCGCGAGCATGGGCGCACTACGTGCGGCCGAGCTCGAGCCGTACGGAATGCAAGGTTTGGGCGAGGTCTATCGTCTCTTCAGTTGCCGAGAACTCGAGGACGACGACGAAGTGGCGGTCGCCCACGGCTCCGCGGACGAGGGATTCCGTCCGATGTCTGAACCGATGGTGAACCTGCGGGCGACACTGCGGTGGGCAGGATCAGCAGACGTTCTGACCACCGACGTGTGCAGCCACGTGTTGAACGTTGCAAAGAATCTCCACTTTTCTCAGCGCTCGATCCTGACCATTCTGCAGCAGGCACGGCTGGACGAACCAACCGCCTGCAGGGTGCGTGACGTATTCGCATCGCACTACATCGACATCAAACGTGCGGACGCGGAGTTGCTGCTGCGCGCACTGCACGATCGCCGTTATTCGACTCCGCCGCGCATACCACGCCCCGGATCGGCGCCATTCGAGCGGCTTTATCAGGAAGATCGGCGAGTGCGACTCTTGGAATCGGAGATCCCCTTACGGACCATTGCGAGCCATGCAGCGTTGAACCTTGGACACTTCGATGAGCTGAACTTCGCGGCGTTGAACCGGTCGCTCGCGCAAATGCTTGCCAGACTGCTGGAGGTCCAGCCGGATCAGTCTGAAATCGCCGCGGAGGCGCGACGGTTTCGACGCGAGCGGGGTCTGCTCCAGCAGGCCGACCTCGATGCCTGGCTCCGCGCGAACCATTTGTCGCATGCGGATTGGGAATCATTACTGGTCGAGCTGGCCACTTGTCGTCGATTGCAGCGGCGAGTCATCGCAATGGGTGCCCCTGGGGAGCAGACACGTTCTCTGCTGAACGAGCTCCGGTTGCGTGCAGAGTACACGTGCGTTGCCGAGCATGCGGTGTCGGAAGCCGCACGAACGCGGAGCATCGAGCGGCCCAGCGTTGCCGAATTGAGTGAAACTGAGTTACAGACCCTTGTCTCGGACCGCTTATCGGCGAGTCGATGGAGGTTGAATACGAGTCTCCGGGACTGGGCTGAAGAGGCAGGCTTTCGAGATTTGAAGGACCTCGCGTACGAGTTACTGCGGACGCGCCACGCCGGTGAGGATGCGTTAGCCGCGGAGGAGGGGACACATGCAGCAACGGCCATCTGACAAGGGATGGGCACGCGAGGCCAAAGGCGTCCGCCGTCAGGCTCCCGCGTATAGACCTGATCCCGCTCAATTGAACGGTTTGCCGCCTCAGGCGGAGGTGAAAAACTGGAAGTGGCCCGGTTACGTGCCGTCGAATCTCGAGGGCTGCACGGCCAGTGCGATAGCCGCGGCGGTGGAGCTGTTGCAAGACGCGCCACCCGAGAAGCGTTTCCGCCCCTCGACCGGCTTCATCTATTTCGTTGCGCGGTACTTGCGCATGGACGAAATGCACGACACTGGCGCAAGCATCCATGACGGACTGCGGGGCGCGCAGATCTTCGGATTCTGTAGTGAGTCTGACTGGCCGATCGACAAGATCGATGCGACGACACGGCCGCCCGGTCCAGTGCAGCAGCAAGCGGAGCGCTACGGAATCGAAGAATTCCGCCATCTCCAACGCAGGCCTGATCAGCCGGATGAGATTGTGCAGCTTTGTAAATCGGCCATCAATAGCGGGCACGCGGTGTTGTTTGGCGCAGTCGTCGACGATGCGTTTCTGGATGGCTTCCAAGACAGCATGGACATACCGCTGCCTCCGCCAGACGCCCAACTGCACCATCACCATTGTCTGCTCGCGGTCAAATATGACGATGCCGACGGGGGCTACTTCTGGGTGAGGGACTCACTTGGCCCACATCGAGGTGACGAGGGCTACTTGCGCATGCCGTATCGGTATCTGACGGCGCAGACGAAGGAACATGGATTCCTGACCAGCGATTTCTGGATCGTCAACCGGGCCAGCACGAGCGGCGCCCCGAGCGCCGCGCTCGTGAACGAGCGGAACCGCTATTGGGAGCGGGCGAAATCACTGTCGAATGACCTGCACGAGGCGTATCTGAAATTCCGTCAGGTTCCTGCGTCGTCCGTTGCCGCGCCGAGAAGCCAGTTTCCACCGAACCTGAGCTGATGCCCGTCGCAGCACAACCCATCACCGCGAGCTCCGTCCCACAGCAATTCAACGTCGCGACCTATTTCGTCGATCGCAACGTGCTCGAGGGCCGAGGCGACCAGATCGCGATCGAATTCGTTCGCAACGCGCAGGACGAGGACGGCGCCGAACGGATCACCTATCGCCAGGTGCTCGAGCGGGTCAATCGAACCGGCAACGCCCTGCGCGAGATGCTCCAGGTCCGCATCGAAGAGCGCGTGTTGTTGCTCCTGTTGGACTCCCCTGAGTTCGTGTACGCCTTCTTCGGTGCGATCAAGATCGGCGCGGTCCCCGTTCCGACCAACACCCTGTTCAAATCACCGGACTACGAGTACATCCTGAATGACTCACGCGCGCGCGTCGCTATCGTCAGTGAGGCCTTGCTTCCGCAGTTGAGCGCAATTCCGCGTGAGCGGTTGCCGTATCTACGGGAGATCGTCGTCGTGGGCAACGCCCCCGCGGGCACGCGTGCTTTCGAGACGTTGCTGCAGGCTGGCTCGCCGGAGCTCGAAGCCGAGCCGACGAGCAAAGACGACGCGGCATTCTGGCTTTATTCCTCCGGGAGCACCGGATTTCCGAAGGGCTGTGTCCATCTCCAGCACGACATGGTGGTGTGCACGGACTATTACGCGCACGGCGTCCTCCAGATCACGCAACGCGATCGCTGCTTCAGCGTTGCCAAGCTGTTCTTCGCGTATGGATTGGGCAACGGGCTGTATTTTCCGTTCGCGGTGGGTGCAACCACGGTGCTGTTTCCGGGCCCGCCGACTCCCGCCAACGTGTTCGACATCGTGCGTAAGGAACGGCCCACCCTGTTCTTCTCCGTGCCAACCAGCTACGCGCAATTGCTGGCCCAGCAGGGCGATTGCGACTTCTCATCGGTGCGGTGGGGCGTCTCGGCCGGCGAGGCACTTCCGCCCGCGGTGTTCGAACGCTTTCAGAAACGCTTCGGCGTGACCATTCTCGACGGGATCGGCTCGACGGAGATCCTTCACATCTTCATCTCCAATCAGCCGCAGGCGATCCGACCGGGCTCCTCGGGGAAGCTGGTGCCTGGCTATGAGGCGCGGATTCTGGACGACGACGGTCAGCCGGTTGCGCCAGGCGACATTGGAAATCTCCTGGTGAAAGGCGACTCCATCTGCGCGCAGTACTGGAACAAGCACGACAAAACCAAGGACACGATCGAGGGCCACTGGATTCGCACGGGCGACAAGTACTACGTCGACGAGGACGGGTTCTACTGGTACGCCGGTCGAAGTGACGACATGCTCAAGGTCGGCGGCATCTGGGTCAGTCCAGTCGAAGTTGAAAATGCGCTCGTCGAGCACGCGGCAGTGCTGGAGGCGGGTGTGGTCGGCCGAGAGGACCAGGATCGACTCACCAAACCGCTCGCGTACGTGGTCTGCGCGCCCGGTGTGACGGGAAGTCCCGAATTGGCGCGTGAGCTGCAGGACTTCGTCCGCAGCAGACTGGCCGACTACAAGCGCCCGCGCTGGGTGGAGTTTGTCGGTGAGCTACCCAAGACGGCGACGGGCAAAACACAGCGCTTCAAACTCCGTCAACGCGCCTGAGCAGGGGTCTGCATCGATTCCACGAGCAGCGTGTACGCGGCCGCCCATGCCTGGCGAAGCTGCGGCGTGAATGCCGTCCCGAGGCTGACCTCGAGTGTCCACATCAGCGCACTGGCAGCCGTGAGATAGCCCGAGCGTGTGACGCCGTACTGACGGTGTCGCGCTCCGAGCGCCTCGAGCTGCGGTTGCACTGCGTCCGGGTGGTCGAGCCCAGACACGAGCACCGCGAGCATCTCCATCAATTTGCGCCCTTGAACGCGGATGTTGCCCGTGAAGAGCTGCCGCAGGTCAGGATCGAGATCGAACAGTCGCCCATAAAACAACTCGGCCAGAACGTCTAAGACTGGCGCGAGCTGTTGGAAGCTGGCCTGGACCAGCCTTTTTTGCTCCTCGGTCATGCGCCCAGTGTGCGCTCGCGCGCCTGGCGGGAACACGCAAAACCCGCAATTTCTCAGTACTTTGCGGGGGGCGTCAATTTTGACATGCCGCCGTGCCAAGGCCTATTGTTGACTTTATCTTGTGACTATGTCTGGTACGTCGCCGCAGGTCGACGCGCAGCGCACCGCCCTGTACCTGCGCGTTCTCGCAGGCGACCTCGGCGCCGCTCACGCGTGGTTCGATCAGGAGGTCCTCGATCGCTATCGTGCCCTGCCGGGCTGGCGCGTGATGCGCACCAACACGGTCGGCCGTCTGCGGTCGCCTGAGGGCTGGTCCATCGATTTCGGCATCGCCGCTGACGACCAGCTCGTGCACGCAACTCTGCTCGACCTCTCGCAGCGGCTGCCAGCCGCCGAACGCCAGCATTGGGCGCAGCACATCTTTTCACCGCCCGCCAGCCGCAACTTCGTCACCATGCGACTGACGCCAGGAAGCTGCATCGACGATGGTGAGCTGCGCGATTGGGCAGCCAGCTCGAACGACGGAAGGGAGCTCTAGCAGGATCATGGCCGAATACGCGAACAAGAACGCACTGGTGTCGACCGAGTGGGTTGCCGATCACCTGAACGATCCGAATGTGCGGCTGCTCGAAGTTGACGTGGACACGGGCGCGTATGCGACGGGTCATATTCAGGGCGCGGTCGGCATCAACTGGACGACTCAGCTGGGCGATCCGATCCGCCGCGACATCCCCTCCAGAGAAGCGTGGGCAAGATTGCTCGGCCAGGCTGGAGTGGCGAACGATACACGGCTGATTTTTTACGGCGATAACAACAACTGGTTCGCCGCGTTCGCCTACTGGGTCAGTCAGATCTACGGTCACCGCAACGCGGCCCTCATGAACGGCGGGCGCAAGAAGTGGGAGCTCGAGAATCGACCTCTGGTCACCGATGTCCCGTCGTACTCCGCGACAAATTACCAGGCGAGTGAGCCGGACCTGAGCCTGCGCGCGTTCTTGAAGGACATCCTGGCTCTGCCTGCTGGCACGAGTCTCGTCGACGTGCGGTCGCCGGCTGAGTTCAATGGTGAAGTCATCGCTCCGCCAGGTATGACCGAGACGGCACAGCGAGCGGGGCACGTGCCACGCGCGGCGAACATTCCGTGGGCGCAGGCGGCGAACGAGGATGGCACGTTCAAGAGCGCCGACGAGCTGCAGCAGCTGTACGGCAGCAAAGGCGTGACCGCGGATAAAGACGTGGTGGCGTATTGCCGCATCGGCGAGCGGTCGTCGCACACGTGGTTCGTGCTCAAGGAGCTGCTTGGTTTTCGGAATGTGAAGAATTACGACGGGTCGTGGACGGAGTACGGTTCGGTGGTCGGCGTGCCGATCGAGAACCCGGCCAGGGAGCGCGAACCCACGGCCGTATAAGCCAGTTCCAGCGCGGCGCCGCTCACGCTGCGCGTGCCAGTACTATGAGTCTGCTTGACGGACTGCGACGACCTCCTCGACGCAGTCCGTCTGCTTGCCCCGCGGCTCCGGGCTGCATCGGCGCGCATTGAGGCGGATGGCAAGCTTCCCGACGACCTCTTTCAAGACCTCGCAAATACGGGCATCTTCAAAGCGCACCTGCCTCCACGCTTGGGCGGCAGAAGCGCGAGGCTGAGTCAGCTCGCGCCCGTCATCGAAGAGGTCTCCAGAGCGGACGGATCCTCCGGCTGGCTGGCATACGTCGGCTCTGAGGCAGGTCGCCAGGTGCTGCGCCTGCCGGAGGAAGCGGCGAGCACCGTCACCGATGAGCAGCACGCCTTCATCGCTGGCATGTTCACGCCCGGTAAATCGCGTGCAGTCGCCGCGCCAGGCGGCTACCGCGTGACGGGCCACTGGCACACGTGCAGCGGTAGCCTCCACGCCAACTGGATCATCGGTGGCACCACCGTCTATGACGGAGATGAGCCGCGCATCGGCAACAACGGGGCACCACTCCAGCGGTTGAACTTCATTCCGAGCGAGCAGGTCCAGATTGATACGACCTGGGACGTCGCTGGGCTGCGGGGCACCAATAGCAACGACATTCACGTCAGCGACATCTTCGTCCCCGAAGCGCTCGGCGCATACGACGTGGAGCCGCCCGACCTCGGCTTACACCTGATGGTGCCCCTCGGCATCGCGCGTGGTGCGATGGACGAGTTCATTGACCTGGCAAACCGCGGCGGTCCAACCAGAGTGCGCGGCACGCTGCATCGCGATCTTCCCGCGGTGCAGCGCGAGGTCGCGCGGGCCGAGGCGATGTTGCGCGCCGCCCGAGTCTACGCGCTCGACAGCCTGGCGGAGATCGATGCGCGCGTGGCCACCGGCGAGCCGACCACTCCAGCCCAACGCGACGCGTTCTTCATGGCCGCCTCACACGCGGCAAGAGCGGCGCTGGAGGTGGTGGATACGCTGCATCGGCTCTCCGGCACGGCCGGAATCTTCCACTCCAGCAGACTGCTGCGCTGTTTCCTCGACGTGCACGTCGCCGTGGCGCACGTGTCACTCCAGCCCATCAACCTCGAGAGTGCTGGACGAAGTGTTCTCTATGATCAGCAGGACTGAGATTGCGGCGTACCACCTCCAGGCAAGCCTCCACATCAGTGCTGTCGTTGTAGCCGTGAAATGCAAAACGGAGCGCCTGGCCGCGCGCGGCAGTAATGATGCGCTCGTCCCGCCGCAGGCGTTCCTGGAGCGCGTGCGCATCACCGCTGACTGGCACCGCGACCATCGGTCCCCGCTTGCCGTCTTGCCTTGGCCCGCGCGGTTGAACTCCAAGCTCCACCAGGCCGTCGGCGAAGCGCCGCGTCAGGTCCAGCACGCGCGCCTCAATCTGCGCGCTGCCGATGTCTAGCAAGAGCGAGAGTGCAGCGCGCGCCGCGTAACAACCTGGGATATTGAATGTGCCGCCCTGAAAGCGCGCGCCACCCGCGGCGTACTCGAATGCCTGAAAATTCGTGCCGAATGGATCGGCCGCGGCCATCCACCCAATATCACGCGGCTCGAGTGTTTCAGCGATTCCAGGTGCGACGTAGATGAAGCCCAGGCCGGACACGCCAAGGAGATACTTCAGCGCGCCACTGACAACGAAGTCCGCTTGCAATATACCCACGTCAAGGTGCATTGCACCGAGGGTTTGATACGCGTCCACCAGGCACAGCGCGCCACGCGCGTGAGCAAGCTGGACAACATCGGCAACAGGTAACCGCGTGCCTGTCGCATAACTCGCCGTCGAGATGCAGACGAGCGCCGTGCGTGTGTCGATCGCGCGTGCGTACGCTTCGAGCGGCACGTCGCCGCACTCCTCCGGCAAGACTTCGACCTGGACCCCGGCACTCTGTGCATATGCCAGCAAAATGTCAGGCAATGTCGGAAAGTCCAGTGCACTCGTCACAACTTTGCGGCGGGTCGAAAGATCGAGCCCACTCAACACCGAACCGAGCGCCGCGGAAACGGATGACGTGAGTCCGATGCTCGCTTCCGGCGCACACACGAGCGCCGCGAATTTTCGCGTGCACTCCAGCGCCGTTGGCATCCATTGATTTTCCCAGGGATTGCCTTGGTCGCGCCACGAGTCCAGAAACTCTCTCATCGCGGCTTCGACGGGTGTTGACAGGGGGCTGTGCGAACAGGCTGCCAGATATCTGGATTCACGAAAGATCGGAAACTGCGCGCGGAGTGCCCCAAAAATCCGCTGAGACTCATCGCTCATATATGCCACCAGGTCAGGCGGGCCGCCGTCCGGCGAATGAGTCGCGCAGCATCTCGAACGCAGCCTGCATCGCTTGCTCCGCGGCTGGAACGTTCCTGTCGATCAACGCCTGCATGCCGATGCCGCGAATGGTCGTCATGATCAACCTGGCTGCCAGGTCCACGTCGAGATCCGGCCGAAACGTCCCGTCTGTGCGACCGCGTTCGAGCATTGGAGTCAGCGAAGCGTGCCACCCCGCATCAATGTGGCGCAGCATGCTCGCAACGGCATCGTCACGCTGAGCGCGCACGAGCAACTCCGTATACACGAGCCCGTCGGTTTCGTTCAGACGCCGTTTACCGTCCTGGAACTCGTCCTCCAGCAGGTCGAGCGGCGGCAGCGCCGCACGCTGGGCTGGAAGGGTCGACGTGGTGCTGAAGTGTTCGACGAGCAGAGCCCCAACGGCCTGGATCAACGCTTCCTTACTCGGAAAGTAGTACAGCAGGGTGCCATTGTTGATGCCGACCGCACGGGCGACGTCGCCGAACCGCAGACCTTCGAGGCCGCGTTCGACGATCAGGCGACGTGCGGCTTCGACGATTTCGGTGCGCCGATCGAGCGCGGTGGAGGGCACCCGCGCAGGGTACCACCCAACGGCGTCATTCAACTAAACGGTTGACACGCCTGCAAACGCGGACTAGAGTGGAGCCTGGCACAACCAACCAGTTGAATGGGAATTTCTTGGAGAAGCCCATGACCCTGCGCGTCCTCATCGCCGGCGCCGGCCTCGGCGGCCTCACCCTCGCTCACGGCCTGCGCGCCTGCGGCATCCACGTGACCCTCTTCGAACGCGCCCAGCCTCAGCCGGACCCCGCCACCAGCTTCCGCATCCACCTCGATCCGAATGGCTGCCG
>JAFAPL010000071.1 GCA_019247135.1 Chloroflexota bacterium
GGCGCTCGAAGAGCTCGCGCACGAGGCAGACGGACTGGTCGTGCGCTGCTTGCGCAATATCGGACCGACCGAGAACAACATCTTCATCGTCTCGGACACTCCCTCAGGCGAGGCATACGTCATTGACGGTGGATACGAACCGCAAGACGTGGCGAATGCCGTCGGCGACCTGCAGGTCCGAGGCATCCTCGTGACTCACGGCCATCGTGACCACCACGAGCACGTGGGCGAACTGAAGGCACTGCTGAAGGTGCCGGTGGCGATCGGGATCGACGATGCCGCGCAGCTGAGCGTCGAGGCCGACACGCTGATCGTCGATCAACAAGCGCTGAACTTCGGCTCACACGCGTTGCAGGCGATCCACACGCCTGGACACACGCCAGGGTCGACGTGCTTTCTGGTCGGGCGACACCTGTTTACGGGCGACACGCTCTTTCCGGGCGGGCCGGGCAATACTCAACGCGACCCGGTACGCTTCGAGCGCATCATTTCCAGTATTCGCGAGCGGCTGTTCTCGCTGCCGGATGAGACGTTTGTCTACCCGGGCCACGGACGAGATACGACGATTGGCGCCGAACGGCCGCACCTCGACGAGTGGATTGCGCGGGGCTGGTGAGGCCCGCGTAAGCCGCCCGTCTCGCACGGTTGCTCGGTCAGCCACGAGTCTACGCACGCGGGCGCTCAGCCGGACGGACGTAAGCACGAAGCGAGCAACAACCCCCCGCGGGCGGCCGTGCTCGGCCAGTGTCCGCGGGGAGCAGGAGCCCGCGAGATCAGTGCTTGCTGATCGAGATCTTCTCCAGCTCTAACCGGCCAGGCGTCCAGCGTTCCTTGAGCTTCAGCAGCCGCTTTTGCCAGTCAGCTTCGGAGATCGTCTCACGCGCCTGTTTGGCTTGCTTCTGCCGCTTGTCCGATCGCATGCGCCGCCACAGGACGAGCGCGGTCGAGGCGAGCGCGGCGACCAGGCCCACGCTGGGCTGGGCGACGTCGCTGGTGTCCGGTACACGGCCACGCAGGTCGACGGCGGCCTTGCGGGCTCGGTCGGCTTGCCGTCGGATGCGGTTGATCGGCTTGTTGCGTTCGCGCTGCCAGCGCAGGTACAGCAATACGCCGACGGCGATGCATGCGGGCGGGATCAACCACATGGCCCGCTTCCACCAGGGCGGCGATTCAGTGTCCCAGTTGTCGGGCATCACGTAGCCGGGGTTTGTCTCCGCGCTGGCATACGGCGAAGGTGTCGGCGTATCGGCGGTTGAACCCGACATCGGGCGGGATCCGCGCGCGAAGCCAGGCCCGCTCGAGCTGGCCGAGCCGGACGCGGTATACGAGCCCGACAGTTGTGAGCTACCCAACCCGGCGGACGGGCCGGCGTCCGGGTAACTGCCCGGCGCGTCGGCGGCGATTGCGCCGCCGTGAGGCGCGTCCTCTTCGGTCAGCTCCTCGGCCGCGTGCCGCTCGGGCGTGTCGGTGTCGGTGCTCTGGACGACATCGCGGTGCCCGGGCACGGGCTCCTTCGGCACCCGCTCGGACGCAGGCGCGTAGACACGCTCGCCGACAGGCCTGTCGTGCTCGGCAGCTTCCTTCTCTTCAGACGTCAAAGGACGCGAGCTGTCAGTGAGCAGCGAATGCGTCAGCGCGTCGCGCTCGATATCTTCGCCGCGTTCAGTTGGCGGCACCCGGTCCTGGATGTTGCTCGGGCCGATGGCCTCTTTTTCGAGGTTTGGGTCTGGCATGGTCATGGGGACTTGAGAGCCCTTTCTGACGGGGATGCTCGGAATACTCCGCAGTCCGCGTGCCTGAGCCCACGCGCTCAGCTGCAACCGGGCACCTGTACGGGGCAGTCATGCAGCGCATCGGTCGGAATCGTCGGGGTGGGGCGGTCCGGCGGCGGCGCGGCGCGCGGGATCACGACGGTCGCCACGACCACGAACAACACGGCGATGGCGACGACTTCCAGCACGACCAGCAGCACCGCGCGCAAGGTTCGAGTCGGCCAGAGGCTCACGCACTCCACAGCATAGGTGCGAGAACGGCTGTCACGACGCCGAGCAGCAACGTCAATGGCGCGCCCATCCGAGCGTAGTCGAAGAAGCGATAGCCACCCGGCGCGTAGATGATCAGGTTGTGGTGACTCATCGGCGTGAGAATGGCCACCATCGCCGCGATCGCGACGGTCACGACGTACGCCTCCGGCGCGTGGCCCAGCGTGCTCGCGAGCGCGATCGCGATCGGTCCGAACAGGGCCACCGTCGCGGAGTCCGAGCCCATGAACTGCACGATCACCCCAACGAAGACGAACATCGCCAGCAGAATCAGCCGTTCGTCCCAGGCAGCGACCATTCCGCGCAGCAGGCCAGCCAGCAGCTCTGCTGTTCCCGAGCTCTTCATCGCCAGCCCGAGCGGAATGGCGCCCGCGACGAAGAGATACATGCGCACGTCCACGGATCGATACGCCTGCCGCGGGGTCAGGCACCCGGTCAGGACCATCGCGGCCGCGCCTGTCAGGGCACCCAGCCCCAGGCCGACTTGCGGCAGGGTCGCCAGGACGATCGCTCCGAGCATGACGATGCCGGCGATCACCGCTTTGTTGGGGCGCCGTACCTGTGCCTGGAACGGGGTGAGGAGCAAGAAGTCGCGGTTTTCAGTCAGACGGGCAAGCGCGTCCGGGCCGCCTTCGAGGACCAGGACGTCGCCTTCGCGCAACGCGATCCTGCTCAGCTGGCGCGGCAAGAACCTTCGTCGCCGCCACAGACCGAGGACCAGCACGCGGAAGCGGTGCCTGAAGTCGATCTCGCCGACCGTTCGGCCTTCCAATGACGAACGCGGCGCAACGACGGCCTGGACGACTTTGTCGAGAGCGTGTTCGACGTCGGCCCCTCTGGTCGCTTGATCGTCTTGAAGCTCAGGCAGCTCGTCGGCGTACCGAGCGAGCGGTTCGAGCTCCCAGCCGGGCTCCTGGCGCATGCTCGCCAGCTCGTCGGGGGTCGCGCGAATCAAAAGCACGTCGCCGGCATCGATGCGTTTCGAGGCGAGCGCGGCGCCTTCGCGGCCCTCGTTCCGCGCATCGCCGACAATCGTGAATTGATGGGCCCGGTCGGCCTGTACCTCGTCGACCGTGCGACCGATCAGCGGTGAGTTCGGCACCACCCGCAGCTCGGTAAAGAATTGATCCAGGCGCAGCTTGTCGGCGGCTTGTTCCAGGCCGTGGCGAACCGGCAGCAGAAAGCGCGCGGTGAGCAAGATGTACAGGCTGCCCACGATCGTCAACGCGAGACCGATCGGCATGGGCGAAAAGACGCCCAGGCCAGGGTGGCCGGCCTGGCGCAAGAGCTCGCTGGTGACGAGGAACGAGGGCGCGCCGAGGACCGTGATGCTCGTCCCAAGCGAGCTCGCGATCGCGACCGGCATCAGCAGTTTGGACGGTGCGATCTCGCGTTCGCGGGCGAGCGTGAGCGTGATCGGTAGCATGACAGCCGTGATCGCCACGTGGTGGGTGACGGAAGACGCAAGCGCCGCAGCCGGCACGAGTACGGCGAGTACCCCCGTGAGCGTCTTGCCCGCGGAGTTCGCGATCCAGCGGCCGGCCAGGTCGGAGATGCCGGTCGTCTGCAAACCCGCGCTCAGGACGAACATGCAAGCGATGACCACCGCCGGCTCGCTCTTCAGACCCGAAAAGGCCTCGTCGACGGACAACAGATGCGAATAGGCCAGCCCGAGGATGATCAGCACCGCGACCAGGTCCGGCCGCACCAGTTCTGAGACGAGCAGAACGATCGCAACGACGAGCAGCGCCAGGAAGAGCGCCTGTTCCGGTGTGACTGGAAGTGGCATGGGTCTGGCTCGGGTCGCCGTGGAGACGCAAGCCGCGCGCCGCAGGCACACGGCTCACGTCTCAGTATTTACGGGTGGCATGCACGTTGCGTCCAGCGATGCGGCCCAATGGTGATGCTCTCCGAGCTCAGGCTGCATCGTGTCGTCGATCAGCACGGGCATCGGGCACGACTGGTCGATCTGGCGGTCGATCTCTCGAGTGGCGACTACCCGAGGGTCACACGCCTGCTGTTCAACGGCACGCGGAATCGCCCGATACAGGTCGAATGGGATGCGCAGGTCAGCGTCGACTGGAAAAGGCGCCGCGTTCGAATACCGGACATCGCAGGCGGACGTGGCGCGCCCGCCGAAAGTCTGCGCTCCACGGTCCTGCTCCGGCGCGACGTCCTCGACGCGATGCTGTTGGAGCTCGCGCACCGTCAGACCATGCGCGCCAATGACCTCTGGCTCGAACCGAATGGCAATGACCTGTGGCTGTGCGCGGCCGACATCAGCCCATGGGCCGTGTTCCGTCGACTCGGTCGCGGCTGGCTGGGCAAGGGAAAAGGACGCCTCGTCGACTGGCGCGACGTGGAGTTCCTGCGAGGTGACCCACGTGCGGCCCTGCAAGGCGGTGACTACCACCGGCGCATATCGCGACTGCCACCACCCGCCATTGCGCGACTGGCCGAAGACCTCCCGTACCGGCACGCGGCCGAGCTGTTGACACTGATTCCTGATCCACTGGCCGCCGACACGCTTGAAATCATGCTGCCCGAGCGACAGCTACAGGTGTTCGAGACGCTCGACCCGGATCAGGCCCTCCGATTGCTGTCGTTGATGGCGCCGGATCGGGCAGCCGACCTCATCGGACACCTCGACGCGAATGCCGCGCGCACGAATCTGGATCGGTTACCGCAGCTCGAAGCGGAGCGCATCGTCGATCTGCTTCGCTATCCGGAAGACACGGCCGGCGGCATCATGACCAACGACGTGCCAGTCGTGCCTGGATTCACCAGCCTGAAAGAGGCGCGCAGCCTCTTGCGCGATCAAATCGCCACGCCCGACTTCGTTTACTACGTCTACGTGGTCGACGACCTCCCGACGCGGATCTTACGTGGAGTCATCACGTTGCGTGACCTGGTGGTGCGAGACGAGGATCACCAGGTCGACGAGTTCATGCGACGCGATATTGTCGCGATCGATGCGCTCGAACCGGCACAGGTGGCAGCCAGGCGCGTGATCGACGAGCATCTCGCCGCCTTGCCGGTGGTGGCACGTGACGGGCGACTGCTGGGGGGCATTACGGTGGACGCCGCCGTGGCGCTTGTGACTCCAGTTTCCTGGCGCGATCAGGTGCCGCGCGTCTTCTCGTGACGCACAGCCCGGGCGTCATTCCGCAAGCCAGCCCGGCCGAGCGGAGCGGATGGGACCGAACCTTCCAACGCCGGCCGCGCGCGATCCGGCCAGGTATTCGGATGTCCATCCGCGGACGCAGCGTCAAGCTGCGCGGACTCCACCAGCGTCCAAGCGGACTGTGGCGCTGGCTCGCGATCCTCGGCCCCGGCGTGCTCGCGTCCGTCGCCGGCGACGACGCGGGCGGTATTGGCACCACCAGCATTGTTGGCGCTCGATTTGGCTATGAGCTGCTGTGGGTCCTCTTGCTTCTCACCGTCTCGCTGGCGGTCGTCCAGGAGATGGCAGCCCGGCTCGGCGCGGTGACGGGCCGGGGCTTGCTGGACCTGGTGCGCGAACGTTTCGGTATCGGCTGGGCGCTCCTGGCCGTGACGGTCATCGTCGTTGCCAACGCCGGCGTGGTCGCGACGGAGTTCCTGGGGGTCGCCGCGGCGGCGGAGCTGCTCGGATTGAGTCGCTCCTTCTCGGTCCCACTCAGCGCCATCGCGCTCTGGTTACTCGTCCAGTTCGGAACCTATGCACGCGCTGAACGGCTGTTCCTGTTGATGACGCTCGCGTTTCTGGCGTACCCGGTCGCAATGGTTCTCGCGAACCCGGATTGGGGTCAGGTGGCGCAGGGCGCATTCGTGCCCACGTTTCACAGTGATCCGGAGTACCTGCTACTCATCGTCGCGCTGATCGGCACAACGATTACGCCATATCAACAATTGTTTCAACAGAGCGCGGTGGTCGAAAAACGAGCCGCCATTGGCGACTATCCGGATGAGCGAACGGATGCCTATGTCGGCGCCATCATCGGGAATGTCATCTGGGTGTGCGTCATCATCGCCACCGCGGCGACGCTCTACGCGCACGGAGTCAGGAACGTCCAGTCAGCCAGTGACGCTGCGCAAGCGTTGCGTCCGTTTGCTGGCGACTGGGCAGAGCGACTGTTCGGCGTCGGCCTGCTGGGCGCGTCGCTTCTCGCCGGGGGCATCGTGCCGTTGGCGACGGCCTACTCGGTGTCGGAGGCGTTCGGTTTTCGGAAAGGCGTCGGACTCGACTTTCGACGCGCGCCGGTGTTCTTCGGTCTGTTCACCGCGCTCCTGATCATTGGCGCGGGCGTGGCGGTGTGGCCATCGGTGCCATTGTTCGATCTGCTGGTGTGGGTGCAGGTGCTGAACGGTTTCTTGCTGCCGGTCGTGCTCGCTTTTATTCTGGTGCTGGCAGGCGATCGACGCTTGATGGGCAGACTCCGCAACTCGCCTGTGCAGGCAATTCTCGGGTGGGGCACGCTGGTGGTGGTGTCTGTTTCGCTACTGCTGCTGATCGGGAGCACGGTGCTGAACAGTGGCTGATCTCGCCTCGCGAGGCTGATTCGGTTGGCGAGATGGCGACACCTCAGCCGGCTGGCGTCCGCGCTACTGCAGTGGCGGTCGCGGTGGGACGTTCGAACATGGCGCGGCGAAGCGGTGGCAAGAGGTCGGTCACGCGCAGCATCCCCGCAAACGCGGCGCGTCCGAGTCGGTTGGTGGACGCAACCGCATCGGACACCTGAACCGAGCGCCGTACCGCTTCAAAGCCGTAGCGCAACATAGTGCGCTCGTACTCGCGCAGTGCACAGCAGAGCTCGGTTCGGCCGCGATCGACGTCAACCAGCGATTGACGGAGCAGCGCGGCGTCCAGAATAGCCGTGTTGCCGCCGAGTCCCTGAAGGGGCGGCATCGTGTGGATCGCGTCGCCCAGGAGCGTGACGTTGGTCGTGGCCCACGGCTGCACGGGCCGAGCCGTGTGCAGCGGGGTGGCCACGATTGTGTCGGTTGCCGACTCGCGAATCACGGAGCGTAAAAGCGGATGCCAGCCAGCCGCGCGCGCCAGTGCGAGCTCTTGCAACTCGGCGCCGGCTCTGGAGCGTACCTCCGACGTGAGACCCAGTGCAGCTGGACGGCCGATGATCACCCAGAACAGGTGGTCCGGAAGGTCGACGTCTGCCACGAGCGCCGAGCCTGGCGTGTGCTGCAGGCTAGCCATGAACATGCCCATGCCGGCCCATGGCAGGACCATCGTCATCTGGCTCAGCAGGTCGGCGGGAACGTATGCGCGCGTGGATTCGTTCAGGTACAGCTTTCCGGCGATACCCGCCACGCCCGCATCGACGAGCTCGGCACGTGGTACCAACTGCTTGCGGACAGCAGACGACGAGCCGTCGGCGCCGACCAGCACATCGCCGCAATCTGAGGTGCCATCCGCCAGGTGAACGACGACTGAGCCGTCGCCTGGATGCTCGTAGCGCACCACGCGCTTGTCATAGTGGACGGCGTCTTCTAGCCCAGTGAGAAGGATTTCGCGCAGGCCGATACGGCTGATCGGTCTCGAGTGGCCGACGGGATCGTCGGGCGCGCTCGCTTCGGAAATGAACGTGAGCGGGCGCAGGTGCTGGGTGGTGAAGGCGATGCCGCGTGGTGGACTGCCCGAGCGTGAATCGAACGCATTCCAGACCGGGCGCGGCAGGCAGGCGTGGAGAGCGCGGCAGCCAT
>JAFAPL010000116.1 GCA_019247135.1 Chloroflexota bacterium
CGGCTGGCCGATGCTCCTGCTGGCGGCGATCGGGAGTGTGGTTGCCGTAGCGCGTCGCGACTGGGCCGTGCTGGTCGTCGCAAGTCTGCCCGTGGCCCTGTACGTGGTGATGGGCAGCTCGAAGATGTACGTCGCCCGCTTCATGCTGCCGGGCGTCCCCGCGCTGGCGGTGCTCGCGGCCGTTGCGATTCGTGCTCTGGCGCTCGCCGCTCGTGCGAGGGCGCTCAGCGACGCGAGCACTCCCTGGTCGGCTCAACTGATCGGCATCGCCGCGGCGCGTCCGTCGTTTGACGTCGCAGCTTTTGTCACTGCTGCGTTGACCGCGGCCGCTCTGGTCGGCACGCTCCCGGCGAGCCTGCAGTTCGACGCGCTCCTCACTCGCCCAGACACGCGTACCCAGGCGCTCGACTGGCTGGCAGCCAACCTGCCCGCGAACGCCACCGTTCTTACCGACCCGTCGCCATTCGGCCCGTCCCTGGACAAGCTGCCAGTGCACGTGGTCCTCCCGCCTCCGGGCCAGGCCGTGTACGACCAGTCGGTGGAGAGCTATCGCGCGCAGGGCATCCAGTACATCGTCAGCAGCTCCTTCATCTCCGACGCGCCTGCACTGGACGCTGCTCGGAACGCCCGAAGGCTGGAGTTCTACGGCAGGTTGGACGCGTCCGCGCAAACGCTGGCCGAGTTCGATCCTGCGCGGTCGGCAAGCCTGCCGTTCGTATACGACCGCATCTACGGCCCGCTCGACTCGCTCGACCACATCGAGTACCCGGGCCCGAGGCTCAAGATCTACCGCCTCTAAGCTAAACTATGCGCTGCCAGGCGCCCATCGCCGTCCAGCCGACGTAGCTCAGGGGTAGAGCAGCGCTTTCGTAAAGCGCGGGTCGGGGGTTCGAATCCCTTCGTCGGCTCCCAAATTACAACTCAGAACCCGTCGGTTGAGGCGGGTTTTGTCGTCGGTCAGGGGCCCAGTGGGACAATGCGCCTTCTGGCGGCAACCTGCTCACGCAAGCGCGCCGAGCGGGATCGGCACCACCGGTGGTCTCACCGATAACGGTGGAACCTCCTGCATCGGCACTCCGGCAACTCGAGCCACCAGCGCTTCGATCTGCCGTCCGCAGTCACGCGCCTGGCAGACGCCCATACCTGCACGCGTTTCGCCGCGCACGGCCGCCGCGTCCGGGCTGCCCCCGATCACGGCGGCCTGGATCTCGGCAGCGTGGACATTTTCACAGTGGCAGACCAGCGTGTCCGGTTGAACCAGCTCGAACAGGCCGCGCCCGACGGGAGAGGCGGCCAGCTCGGCTTCCAGCGCCAGCCGTCGCAACCGCGTGGCCCGTCGCTCGGCTTCGGCGACCGTGAATTTTCCGAGCGCGAGCGCAACGCTGAGGCCTGCTAAACGGCCCTGGGCCCGAGCCATCGCCAGGCCGCGCGCATCACACACACCACCCGCGACCAGCACGCCCGGCGCATCGGTGCGCATCCATTCGTCGTACACCGGAGTCAGGCCGTCGAGGGTGCTCCGCCTGTGCGTGCAGCCACTGAGGCGGCTCAGCTCCGAGCACGGGACCCGGCCATAGTCCAGTGCGATTGTGTCCGCATCAATCGCCGACTCGGTCCGCGGCTGAACACGCCAATCCGCGTCTACACGAGCGACGATCGCCCGCTCGACACGTTCACGGCCTTCCGCCCGCACGACCAGGTGGCGATTCCGCAACCTCACCCCGCGCTGCCGCAAGTACGTGGCGGCTTGCACCTGCCACGGCGCGCCTGTCGCCTCAATGACCGCGCGCACGTCGACACCGCGGCGGTGAAGCTCGACCGCGCCGTGGACCAGCTGCGCTCCGCTGCCCGCCATGACCACCCGCCCGCTCACGCTGTCCAGACAGGAGGTCACCCCGGCTGTTCGCCAACCCGGAAAGATGACTGGCCGCGGTCGCGCGCCGGTTGCGAGCAGCACATAGTCAGCCGAAATACGCTCGGCGCGCCCGCCACTTGAATACGTTGCTACGGTGCGGCCCCAGATGCCCCAGGCGCTGGTGTTCGGACGGACGTCTGTTCCGCCGGCTCGTACCCGACGAGACTGGAGGTAGACCAGGCACGTGTCGACGCCAGCCCGGGCGGCTTCTTCCGCCGCGGCCAATCCTGCCGCCCCAGCTCCGACGATAAGAAACTCACGTCGTTCGGGTTCAAGCACTAACCGGGGTAGCGCCCTGCAATTTGCCAGCCATGGCCCAGTGCTCCCGCGGCACCTCCATGATCAGAATCTCGACGCTTTCGGGCTTTGCGTTGGCCTCGCGGACCATGACCTCGGTGATTCCGCGCACCACGGCTTCTTTCTGCGCGGGCGTCCGGCCCGGATACATGTGGACGGTGATCAGTGGCATCGACGATGGTCTCCTTCTCAGAGGTTTGAGCTCACGAATTGTTTGCGCAGTCGCAGCACGGCATCCCCCAGCCGACCCCGGTTGCCCAGGTAGAGCCGGATCACCTCCGGATCGTGCAGCAATTGTTCGCCGGTCCCGGCGATTCTGTTCTCGCCCATGTCGAGGACATAGCCAAAGTCTGACATGCTCAGACACTGGCGCGCTTTCTGCTCGACCATGAGGATCGACACGCCGGACGCGTTGATCGATCTGATCGTGCCGAAGACGCTGTCCACCACCGCGGGCGCCAGCCCTGCCGACGGCTCGTCGAGAATCAATACCTGTGGGTCGGAGATCAACGCGCGTGCGATCCCGAGCATTTGCCGCTGGCCGCCAGATAACGTTGCCGCTCGGGCGTGCAGCATCGTTCCGAGCGCGGGGAATGTCAGAAGAACCCGCTCCAGGTGCTCCTCGAACCGGCCGGCATGTACGAATGCGCCAACCTCCAGGTTCTCACGTACGGAGAGGTCCGGAAACACGTTTGCCAGCTGCGGGACGAAGTTGATTCCGAGCCTGGTCACCGCGTGTGGCCGGAGGCCGGTGAGCTCATGCGTCGCGCCCGACCGGTCGCGAAACACCACGGACCCACGCCGCGGATGCAGCAATCCGTAAATCGCTTTGAGCAAGGTCGATTTCCCGGAGCCGTTCGGGCCGATGACGGCCACAACCTTGCCGGACGGGACGTCCAGTGAAACCCCGCGCAGAACGTCCTCGTCGCCATACCCGGCGACAACGCCACGAACAGACACCACGAACTCCCGATCCGTGCTCATGCGGGTTGCGGTTCGCGTCGGCCCAGGTAGGCTTCGATGACGCGTTCGTCTTGCTGGACCTCCGCGGCGCTGCCAATGGCGATCACTCGCCCTTCGTCCATGACGATCACCCGGTCGCTGATCGCCATGATCGCCTCCATATCGTGCTCGATCACGAGAAAGGTTGTTCCTCGATCAGCGCGGAGCTCGAGGATGTGTTCGAGCAACTGCAGCGCCAGCGTCGGAGCGACGCCCGCCATCGGCTCGTCCAGCAGGATCATGCGGGGTTGCGTCATCAGTGCTCGCGCCAGTTCGAGCAGCTTTCGTTGCCCACCTGAGAGGGTTCCCGCGTAGTCGTTGGCCAGGCGGCTGAGTCGCACCAGCTCGAGAATCTGCATGGCCTCGTCGCGCACCTCGCGCTCACGGCGTTTGACGGCGCGCGGCACGAACAGCGCGGCTCCGAGGACCTCACCCGGTTGGCGCGTCGCAGCCAGCTGCACATTCTCCAGCACACTCATACGTGTCAGCACCCGCGGAATCTGGAACGTGCGCACCAATCCGGCGCGCGCAATCATGTGCGAAGGCTGACGCTCGATCTGCTGACTGTCGAACGTGATCGTGCCGCTCTGTGCGCGCAGGAAACCAGAGATGACGTTGAAAGCGGTGGTTTTGCCCGCGCCGTTTGGTCCGATCAACCCGGTGATCGAACCGGCTTCCACCTCGAACGTCGCTCCGTCGACCGCGCGGACCCCGCCGAAGCGCCGGGAAACAGTGTCCACCTGCAGCAGCGCGCTCATCGACCCAGCAACAGCTCGCGTCGATTCCCGAGCAGTCCTTGCGGACGGACGGCCATGAGGACGATCAGCAGAAGACCTACCGCCCAGAGTCGGAGGAATGCCCGCGCGCCCGAGTCGATCAACGACAGCGGGTAAAAGTCGAGGAAACGCGTTCCCGCGTACAGTAAGCCGAACAGGATCGCTCCGAGTGGAATGGCCCACAACCGCGTCATGCCACCCAGGATCAGGATCAAGTAGGCGTAGAAGGTGAAAGTCGGCTGATAATCATCCGGACTGAAAACGCCGATTTCGTACGCCAGCAGCAAACCGGCTACCCCGCCCAGGATGGCCCCAAGTACCAGGACCTGTAGCTTGTAGCCAAAGACATTCTTGCCAACAGCCGATGCCGCGTTTTCGTCTTCGCGGATTGCGCGTAGAACGCGGCCCCACGGCGAGCGAACCATCACCCAGCATACGCCCAGGAGAACGAGCGCAATTGCCCAGACAATCAAAAGCATGGCGAAATCGCGAGTGGCGAACTCGTGGAAAACTCCGCGCAGCGCGCGACTGAACGCCGCGAGCATGGCATCCCACCCGGTGTTGTACTGCGCGAGCTTCGAAGGGCCGAGCATACCAATCGAACCGAGCGCGCCGCCGGTGAGGTCCTGGAGGTTCAATGCGAGATAACGCACGACCTCGCCCCCGGCCACCGTAACGATCGCCAGATAGTCCGCTCGGAGCCTCAGCGACGGCACTCCCAGCAACAAGCTGAAGAGCACTGCGGCCGCGAGCCCGGCCAGAATCGCAACTGGCATTGGGATTGCCAAGCGGATGACCAGAATTGCCATCGTGTACGCGGCCAACGCCATGAATGCCACATGGCCGAAGTTGGGGAGTCCGGCCATGGCATATTGCAGATACAGGCCAAGGGACAGGATGGTGTAAATGCCCGCGATCACTCCGACAAAGGTCCAGAACGACGCAAGGCCGGCCATCTGTTACAGCACCCTGGCGCGGCCGAACAGACCCTGCGGACGGTACAGCAACAACAGGATCAGCACGAGGAACGCGAGCACCGGTTTGTATCGATTATCGACGCCGCCAAACAGTCCCGACCAGGTCGACATCTCCATCGCGAGCCCCAGCGCCAAGCCGGCGGCCAGCGCACCGAATGCGCTGCCGATGCCGCCGAGCACCACCGTCGTGAAGATGAGAAACAGCGGGGCCACTCCCAGACTGGGATCGAATGCACCCTGACCCAGCGCCAGCATCACGCCCCCGAGACCGGCCAGTCCGCCGGCGAGAATCCACACGTACACGGCTATGCGTTCGACGTCGATGCCCGCGACCGCCGCGAGATCGCGATTGTCCGCGACCGCGCGCATGGATTTGCCCAGTCGGGTGCGCGCCAGAAACAGTGTTGTGGCGGGCGCCACGACCAGAGCAACGGCGATCGCAACCGTCTGACCCGGCGACAAGCGCAGGAAGCCGATCTGGATCACGTCAGACTGGCTGACGGCGTACTCGCGCACCTGCGAGCCTGCCACCAGAAAGATGGTGTCGCGTATGACGAGGCCTAGGCCGACGGTGATCAACGACACCGCAATGGTGCCTCTGCCGCGTAGCGGGCGAAACAGTCCGAAATGCGCCGCCACCGCGAACGCGGCCGTGGCGAGCATGCCGCACGCCGCGGCGACAATCAGGTTCTGATGTAAGCCGACGTTGACGATGAACGCGACGTACGCGCCGATGGTCAGGTAGTCGCCATGTGCGAAGTTGGCGACGCGCTGGATGCCGAATACCAGTGATGCACCAACACCGGTGAGCGCCAGAATCGAGCCGGTGATGAGGCCGTTCACGGCAAGCTGCGCAAGCTGCTCGAGTAACGCGGTCATACGGCCAGAAGAAGATTACATGCGCGCGAGGGCGCGCTCCAGACTGAACGGCTCGATATCCAGACTGGTCGATCCGTGGACAACCAGCTCGGCAGCCAGGCGGCCGAGCACAGGCGAGAGCGTGAAGCCCCAGCCGCCCGCCACCAGCGCGAACAGCTTCCCGCGGCCGACGCGCCGGTCCTCGCCAATGTAGCCGACTCTGTTCCATCGGCCCGTGGCGGTCGTCATCGCCGCCCAGGCGCGGATGAGCGGCACCTCCTTCAGGGCGGGTACGACGTCGGTCGCCACCGCAGCGTTGCCCACCAGCGACCGATAGCGTACCTCCACTCGTGAGCTCGAGCGCCGCTCCGCTGCCTCCAGCGCGGGCCAACCGCCTCCGATCAAGAACGTCCCGCTTTGCGTCTGACGCAGCGACAGATGGCGAGACCCCGCGTGCTGCAACAGATGCTGGAGCAGCGGTGGTTGAGGCGCGGTCACCATCACCTGGAGTGGGTGCGCCAGGATCGGCAGATCCAGCTGGAACAGGGCCAGGACCTGGCGCGTCTGCGCGCCAGCCGCGAGCACGATGCGCCGGGCGCGAATGGTGCCATTCGACGTCTCGACCAGCCACCCGTCCTTCGAGGGCTCGACCTCTGTCATTCGCGTGTGCACTCGCAGCCTGGCACCCGCGGAAACCGCTCGGCGAATGAACGCCGGTGCCGCGCGGAGCGGATTCGCGAAGCCTTCATTGGGGCAGTAGCTGGCGCCAACGACAGAAGGGCCGAGAGACGGCTCACACCGCAGTGCATCCGCGCGCCCGAGTACCTCACATTGCATGCCCAGGCAGCGCTCATAGGCTGCTTTGGCCTCGAGTACCTCCATCTCTTCTTTCGACTCCGCCACCATCAGTCCGCCGCACAGGCGTACGCCCAGGTCCGCATCCAGCTCCTGCTCGATGTGGCCCCATGCGTCAGCGGCTGCCGCGTACAGGTGATTGGTGGTCCGAAAATCGCGTCGCCGCTCACCAGCCACGGACGCATCCAGATACTGATTGCGGAAGTGAACGGCGGGGATCTGGATGTGGAGCGTGCCAGCGTTCGCTCCCGAGGCTTCGCGATTGATCGCGCCGCGTTCGATCAAAAGTGTCTGCACCCGACTGCGGGCCAGGTAATACGCGGTGGCGCACCCGAGGACGCCACCGCCGACGATCAGGACGTCCGTCGAGTCCACACCGAAGTGGTCGCCGATGGGTGGACCGTTCAGGGGGTGAAATTCACGGTCTGCGCAATGGCGGCGCTTTTGTCGGGAGCGACCTGCCACACGTCGTACGCCGTAGCCGTCACTCGTCCGCCGGGCGTGAAGTTCAACGGTCCGGAGGCGCCATTGAAATGGATCTGCTGTCCGGCCAGAAGGGCCTGAGTCGCGTCGTTCAACTGTAAGAAGGTGTAGTCCTGTCCCGGCGGATTCGTGATCTCCGCGATTTTCGCGCTCATCGCGACGGGGTCGGAGGACCTGGCCGCGATGGCAGCCAGGTAGGCGATGAACACGCTGTCGAAGGCCTCAGCGGTGAACGCGGAGAAGGTCACACCGGTTTGTGCATTGGCCTCGAAAAGCTTCTGGTACTCGGCGAACGATGAGCCGGCTGAGGCGTTGGCCTGAACCGAGCGCATGCCTGGAATCGCCGCGTCGGGTACGGCGGTGCCGCAATTGGTCAGCGCATCGCTGCCCCACGTCCGGGCTCCATCCCATTTCCCCGTCCGCTGCAACGGGCCGACGAGCTTCGCGAACGTCTGGCAGAAGTCGGTAAACAACCACGCATCAGGATTGCCGTCCACCAGTTGCAGAGCTTCAGTATCGAACGTTGGCTGAGTGGGGTTGTAGGTGACGACCTTGCCGATCGTTCCACCCTGGGCAATCCACGCGTTCTTGAAGACGTCGCTCAGCCCGGTCCCATACGCGTCGTTACGCACGCCCACGTTGACAGTGGCTTTGGTGCCAAACGCATCGCCCATCAACTTGGCGAGCACTCGACCCTGCAGGTCATCCGCGGCTACAGGCTGCCAAACGAGTGTCGGACCGCCCGCCGGATTCAACTGCGTGAGCGACGGGTTGGTGCCACCGGTGAACTCCAGCACGTTGTTGGGAATAATGACCGAGGGCGCCACCGCGCTCGTGACGGAGCTGAACAGATCTCCAACAACAACGTTCACGTTGTCGATCGAGACCAGTTTCTGGGCGGCCTCGACCCCGCGCTGAGGGTTACCCTCGCTGTCCTGCGAATCGACCAGGGTGGCTTTCAACTGATCCGAGTAGCCGTCTTGCTGCATCGTCCGATTGATGTAATCGACGGCCACCCTGACCGCCTGATCCCAGGCCTGCCCGCCCGCGGCTGCATCACCGGACAGCCCGACCAGGACTCCATACTTCACCTCGACCGAGAAATCTGTCTGGACCTGGCCAGTCACGGTTGGTTTGGCCGCGGCGATTGGCTGCGTACTCACCAGGAGAGCCAATGCCAGGCACACGGCGCTAATAGCCTGCGGTTTGAACATCAGTCCCCCTTATTTCTGTAGCAGGTCGGTTGCGATGCTAGTTCGTCCCTGCCGACGCGGCAAGTCGGGCCGTCAGTACAACCAGTCGCCGCCCAGGTCGAAGTACACCCAGTACGGCCAGCCTCCTTCCATCGTGTACAGCGGCTCGAGGAAGCGCGCATGCCGCTCCGGACGCGTGTCGGTGACTCGGAAGCGGGGGCCCGGGCCTACCTGGACCAGATTACTGAGCAGATCGGCGCCCGCCGACATCAGGAGCGGGCGCCGGCAGCACGCCTCGTGCATAGCCAGGACGACCGGGCCGTACACGAGCGCCACGCGCCGTGGATGCTGCGGATCGATTGGCGCTGAGCGCAAGTCCATCGGGAGGCGGATCGCGACGTGGTCGCCGGTGTGCCACTCGCGCTCGATCGCGACCCAGCCATTGCTGCCGGCGCGGATTTCGGCCCGCTCGCCGTTGACGATCGCCGACGCCCCCCGACACCACGCGGGAACGCGGAATCCGAGGGTGAAGGTGCTGGGCTGGTGCATATACAGCTGCCAGTTGACGGCTTCCGACTGGGGGTAATCAGTGTCCTGCCGCAGGCGAACCGTATTGTCGCCGGTGTTCCAATCCACCTCGGACGGCACAAAGAGATTGACATACAGCGCCCCCGGCGCTTTGAAGTAGATCAGGTCGTGGTAGGCAGCATTGGCCTGCAAGTACGTGCCCGAGCAGCAGGGCCAGGCGTGCCAGTAGTAGTGCTTGGCGCCCGTCGAAAGCCGGTAGTCAGCGTAATAGAAGGTTCGACCGTCCGGCTGTGTGGGCAGCGCGGCGCCGATCGCGTTGTACAGGATGGTCTCGATCCACTCGCCGAAGCGAGCGTGCCCGGTAAGCGTCATCAGATATCGCGACAGCTTGAACCCAGCCCAGGAGCCGCAGGGGATCTCCGCCTGATCGCCGACCAATTCAAGCGAGCGCCCGAGACTTCCATCCGGCGGCATCAGTCGCTCCTCGGGCCCGAAACCACCGGTGGCGTAGCACTGGGTCCGCAGGATGTAGTCGTAGGCGTTCTCACACATCCGCAGGTAGCGCTGGTCGCCAGTTACGGCGTACGTCATTGCCGCGCTGCTCAGCGTGTTCACGTGGCTGTACGCATGCACCGGCGGGACCCCTTCGGGCGCGCAGGTTTCCGCAAACTGATTCCAGAATCCTTCGTAGCGCCAGATATCGGCAAAGTCTTTGAAGCGTGAATCACCGCAGATGACATAGGCGCGGTACAGGTTCTCCGGCAGCGTGTACCACTCGTGCGTGTCGGCTGGCCATTCGCCCCAGAAGTCGAAAGCGTTGGCCGCATTGCGCGAACGATCGAAGGTTCGCGCTGCCCACTCGGTGGTACGGGCAAGCGTCGGCAGCGCCTGCTCGCAATCGGCGTACAGGTGCAGGTCCACCAGACCGCACACCAGCTTTTCCCACGCGTACAGGGACATCTTGACGTCGCCATCTGCTGCCACTGTGTCCAACCAGCCTTCGAACAGCGCGAGCGCTTTGTCCCGAAGCGGCTGATCGTCCGTCGCGCACGCCAGGCGCGCCATTCCGCTGAGCAATTGGCCGAAGATGCCAGCGCTGTTGCGCGCCGCCCAGCCGCCCATGTCCTTACCTGGCGCGGGCAGACCGGCCTGGCGACGGAAGCCCTTCAGGATGTCGTCGTTGGGGATGCCGAAATAGACGTCGCGTGTTCGCGCGACCTGCTGTTGGAGCATGCCGGGCAGCAACCGCACGTGACGGTAGTCAAAAGTCTCGAGCTCGCAGGTGCGTACGGTAGGCACGGCCCTCGGCTAGCGTACACCTGCGCTTTTCATCTCGACCGTCCCGGCGCGCCTGTCAGCGAATCCGGATGCCGCGCCATGCACGTGCCCGTGCTGCTGCGGGCGCGCGAGGCGCTACAGGACCGCCGATTCGGCGGTGGACTGGCTGAAGTCCCTGCACGGATCGAACGCGGCCAGCTCGAGCGTATGGCTTTCGAAGGGTGACGGCAGGCGAACCTGGCCGTTGGAAGCCTCGCCGGTAACGAGTCTCTCGACCAGCAGCGACGTGACCGGTGCATGCATCACGCCGTGGCCGGAGAATCCGGCCGCGTGCAGCAGATTCGGGACGTGTGTGTCGAAACCAATCAGCGGCACGGCATCTGGAGTCATACCGTAGTAGCCACAGGTGGTGGCGAACACGCCAGCGGACCCCAGCAGCGACGGAGCGTACAGCGCCGCGTCCGCCAGGAGCTCGAAGCCGAAGTTGTCGACGCCGCGTCGATGATCGAATGGCTCGGGCACACGATCCTGGTCCTCGTCTTCGAATGCCGCCTCCGGAGGTGTGTGGCTGGTGCCAGCGAGGATGAGATGGCGACCGTCCGGCCGGGTATGCGCACCCAGCCGGCGACCCATGCCGTAGATGGTCATCGGCAGCGTGGGTAACACGTCGAGCGGAATGACGGAGTCGCCCGGGTCCAGGTGGTACAGAAATCGCTTCACGGGTGCGATCGGCAGCTGCATGCCGCCCAGACTGGGCGACACGCGCGGCGCCCAGGCATTCGTGCAATTCACCACCCAATCTGTCGGAACAGTGCCGCGCGATGTTTTCAGTGCGGCAATGTATGCGCCGTCATGTTCGGCGCCCTGCACCTCAGTACGCTGAAGAACCCTGGCGCCGAGCTCTTGCGCTCGCCGCACGCCGTCGCCATAGATGACGGGTGGGAACAGGAAGCCGTCCGTCGGACACCAGGTCGCGCCGACGAGCCGGTCGACCGCAAGGTGCGGCCAACGTTTGCCGATTTCGCTGGGCGCCAGGATCTCAACCGCGACGCCGACTCGGCGCTGCATTGCTGCCAGGCTCTGGGCCCGCTGCCAATTGGCACTGGCATCCGGCGCCGCGTCGGGTGCCTGCGGATGGTCGTACAGGAACAGGTACCCGTTCTGGCGGATGGCCGGCTGCTGGTGCTCGGGTGGCGTGGTGAGCATCTGGTGGAAGTGGGCGTACCACCACTCCGAATACAGCATGCCAACCACTGTTTCCTCGACCCCGAACTGCGCTCGAATGCCAGCCATCGAGCGACTCGAGGATCCGTTCCCGATCGCCGCCTTTTCGAGGAGGGTCACCTCGAAACCGCGCTCTGCCAGGCGCGCCGCGCTCAATGCGCCACTCACTCCGCCACCGATGATGGCCACGCGCCCGCGTCCGACAGAGCCGTTGGTGCGCACTATGTCGGGATCATAGCTTCTTCGGTGACTGCCTGGGCCATGTGTCTGGAAAGCTCCGGCAGGTGAGAGCGGGTTGCTGCGTCGAATCGACCGGCCAAGCTGTCCAGCTGCGCACATAACTCGCGGAACACATCACGTGCTTGTTGCGCGGGAGCATAGTCGCCACTCTCGACGAACTCGATCAGAGCGTTGAGCTTTTCGTGGAGTCCACTAGCGTACAGCTGCGCCTGGCTCATGTTCACGTCGATGAGCTGCTCCTTGATTGCGCAGAGTTCTCGGCGTAAGTCATCGAAGGCATCGGCTTCTGCCCAGCGACGGACGCTCGCGATCTGGTCCTCCACCCGATTGATTCTATTGATGAGCTCGTTGCAGGCAGACAGCCGAGCGTAGATGTCATGCAAGAAATTGAGCTGCGGCGAAAGGCCGTTGAGACGCGGCGCGTCCAGGCGTGGGTCGGCGAGAATCTCAAAGGGTTGCTCGAGCCGCTGACCGTTGACGACGAGTCGTGCTCGATACGGGCCGGGCAGCACCATCGGTCCGTGCGAACGCTCCCACGGGTCGAGGTTGCCGACCTTCTGCACGCTGGGCGGCGCGGGATAGCGCATGCTCCAGACGAATCGATTCAGACCCGCGTGAGCATGCAGCTCCGCGCGGTCGAATGAGCGAATGGGCGCTCCGGCGCCATCGAGAATCTCTAGCCGCATGTCGTCTGCCGGCTGTTCGCGCAGGTAATAGAAGATTTGCACTCCAGCAGGTGGATTGGCACCGGCGTCCAGCAGGTGGTCCGCTGTTCCGCCTGATGACTCGAAGGACACGAGGCTCGCGTCCGCTCGCGCGTAGTTGACCATATCGGGCTGTGCATTTGCATCCTGCGCCAGGCGCCGACTCGCGAGGCGCAGCCGGTACGTGGGACGCGGCTGGAACAGGTATTCGGAGCTCCGAATCCGATCGGCCGTTAGCTGGCGGACTGGCGAGATATCATCCAGAATCCAGAACGAGCGACCATGTGTCGCAACAACCATTTCATCGCCTTTGATGACCAGGTCGTGGATTGGCGTGACCGGTAGATTGCCGCCGAGACGCTGCCAATTTGCACCATCGTCCAGTGAGGCGTAGAGGCCCGTTTCAGTGCCCACGTACAGCAGGCCGCGTCGTTTCGGGTCCTCACGGATGACACGCGTGAATTCGTGGTCGGGTATACCGGACGTGATTTTTACCCACGTCTGACCGAAGTCGTTGCTTTTGCACAAGTAGGGCCGCGTGTCGTCGAGCTTGTACCGCGTTGCCGCAACGTACACCGTCGCCGGATCGTGAGGAGACGGCTCGATGATGCTGACCAGCGCCCACTCCGGCAGTATGTCTGTGCGAGGTGTGACATCACGCCACGTCGCACCACCGTCACGCGAGAGGTGAATGCGACCGTCGTCGCTGCCCGCCCACAACATACCTGCATCGAGCGGCGACTCAGCCAGCGCAAAAATCGTGCAGTACACCTCCGCGCCGGTATTGTCACGCGTCACCGCCCCACCCGAAGGCCCGAGCTTGTCGGGATCGTTGCGGGTCAGGTCGGGACTGATCACCTCCCAGCTGGCGCCCAGGTCGCGCGAGCGGTGGAGGTGATTGCTGGCAGCGTACAGCACCTCCGGATTGTGCATCGAAAACGCGATCGGGAACGTCCACTGGAAGCGGTATTTCAACGCATCCGCACCGACCCCCCAGCCATACAGCTCCGGCCACACGGTGATATCTCGTTTCTCGCGTGTGCGGTGGTTGTACAGCGTCATGTAGTCGTTGAAGATCCGCCGACCCGCCGGTCCCGAGGCCGCAACGACGTTTGGGTCGTCTGGTTTGACCCCGATGTAGCCGCTTTCACCCCCACCCGGCACGTACCAGTCTTCCTGGGTGATGGGCCCCGTGAAAGAGAGGCTCGGAACTGAAATGGCCGTGTTGTCTTGCTGCGACCCGTAGACGCGGTACGGAAACTGGTTGTCGGTGGTGACGTGATACAGCTGTGCGGTGGGCTGGTTGTAGATGGACGACCAGCTCTGGCCGCCGTTGAAGGTCACACAGGCTCCGCCATCGTTGCCTTCGATCATGCGGAGCGGATTGTTCGGGTCGATCCACAGTCCGTGGTTGTCGCCATGCGGAATCGGCACCGGTGTGAACGCGTTTCCACCATCGACCGATTTCCAGACCTTGTAGTTGAGCACCCAGCACGTGTCCGGGTCGCGCGGGTCGGCGAACACGTGGATGTAGTACCAGGGGCGCGTGCGCAGAGCAGAATCCTCGCAGACGCGCGCCCACGTTTCACCTCCGTCCTCTGACCGGAACAGTGCTCCATCCTCTGCTTCGATCAGCGCCCATACGCGGCCGGATCTCGCCGGCGATGCGGCAACGCCGATCTTGCCGAGCACGCCGGTCGGCAAACCCGGTCTGCGAGTAATGTCCGTCCAGGTATCCCCGCCGTCGGTGCTACGCCACACTCCGCTCTCTGGGCCGCCACTTTGCAACGTGTGTGGATAGCGCTGCGTCTGCCATACGGCCGCGTACAGGATGCGCGGATTGTGCGGATCCATCGAGATATCGTGGCAACCTGCGTGCGGACTCTTGAACAGCACGCGGTCCCAGGACTGACCGCCGTTGGTCGTGCGAAAGACACCGCGTTCATCGTTCGGCCCGAATGCATGCCCCAGGGCAGCAACGTAGGCGATGTCAGGATCTTGCGGATGCACGCGAATACAGCCGATGTGCCGAGAATCGCGGAGGCCGACGTTCTGCCACGTCTTGCCCGCATCCGTGCTCCGGTACACGCCGTCCCCGTGTGACACGTTGTTGCGAATGCACGCTTCGCCGGTCCCGACATAGATCACGTTCGGGTCCGAGGCGGAGACGTCCACGGCGCCGATTGCGGAGGTACCCAGGAATCCGTCTGACACGTTTCGCCAGTACGTACCGCCGTCAGTTGTTTTCCAGACTCCGCCGGCGCAGGCTCCGAAGTAGAAGGTCATTGGGTCGGAAACATCGCCGGCAACGGCGACGCAACGTCCGCCGCGGTGCGGGCCGATGCAGCGCCACTCGAGTGAGCTGAGCAGGCTATCTTGCAGACTGGCTACCCCGGGTGATGGCTCGGTCACCCGACAGAGTGTAAATGGGTATCCCGGCAATGTAAATTTGGGCGCCCGGTTGGTTGACACCCAGAGCCCGACGCACTAGGCTCGAAAGCTGAGGGGCATGCGTCAGTACATCGTCAAGCGCCTGCTGCTCGCGGTACCAACCATCGTCGGTGCCGTCACCCTCGTCTTCTTCGCGATTCACCTGGCGCCCGGCGACCCAGCCGCGCTGTTCATTCCACCAGACTTGCCGTCCAACCAGACCGACGAGGCGTACGCCCTCATCCGCGCCCAGTACGGCTTTGACCAGCCCATCCCCGTCCAGTACGTGCGCTACCTGCAGCGCGTCGCTCAGCTCGACTTCGGACAGTCGCTGCGTCAAAAGACCAACGTGGTGAACGATTTGCTGGCTCGGATCCCGAATACGCTCCAGCTCGGATTGGTCGCGCTACTGCTGTCGATGCTGATCGGAGTTGGCCTGGGTGTGCTCTCAGCGGTGAATCGCGGATCGTGGCTGGACAACGCCACGATGTTCGGGGCGTTGTTCGGTGTCTCCATGCCAAGCTTCTGGTTTGCGTTGATGCTGATCCTGCTGTTCTCGGTGACGCTCCCGATTCTCCCACCATCCGGCTTCGATGGTCCGATCTACACTTGGCAGGGATTGAGCCATCTCATCCTCCCGGCAGTGGTGTTGGGGTTGGGGGGCGCCGGTGGATTGGCGCGCTACACACGATCGAGCATGCTGGAGGTCATCAATAACGACTACGTGCGTACCGCGCGTGCCAAGGGTCTGCGGGAAAACGTGGTGATCATCCGTCACGCCCTGCGCAACGCGCTGATTCCCGTGGTCACCATTCTGGGCCTCAGCTTTGGTCAGATTTTGAGCGGCACCGTTATCGTCGAGACGGTCTTCGCCTGGCCTGGTATTGGTCGGTACCTGGTGAGCGCCATCAACGGACGCGACTTTCCGGCAGTTCAGGCGTCTGTGCTTCTGGTTGCGGTCTCATTCGTCTTCGCGAATCTCGGTACTGACCTGCTGCTTGTGTACATCGATCCGCGGATCCGTTACGAATGACCACCACGGTCACCATCGCCGAAGCTCCGGCCACGCGGCCGCCACGTGAGCAACAGGCTCCAGTCACCATCCGACGCAGCACCCGGATCTGGCGCGAGCTTCGCCAGAACCGACTTGCCGCGGCAGGCGCTGCGTTTCTCGTTCTGATTGTGCTTGCCGCGGCGTGCGCGCCGCTTCTTTCTCACTACGACCCTGCCAAGCAGGACTTGCTGAGCCGTTTGGATCCACCATCGGCGTCTCACTGGTTGGGCACCGACGAAGTCGGTCGCGACGTATTTTCGCGGCTGGCGTTCGGTGCGCGCATCTCGCTGTTCGTTGCACTTCTCGGCACCGCGGGCGGTGTGATCATCGGCACCGTGGTGGGACTGATCTGCGGATTCTTCGGCGGCTGGACGGACACGCTACTGATGCGCATCGTCGACGTCATGTATGCGTTTCCTGGTGTGCTGCTGGTGATTCTGATCGTCAGCGTGCTCGGACCGAGTCTGTGGAACCTGATTCTCGCGCTCATGATCTGGGGCACGCCGACTCTGTCGCGTATTGTCCGCGCCAGCGTGCTGTCACTGAAGGCGGAGGATTATGTCCTCGCTGCGCGGACCATCGGCGCCAACCGAGCGCGGCTGATGCTGACGCATCTGCTGCCGAACGCCATGGCTCCAATCATCGTGTACGCGACCCTGGGCGTGGCGGGCTCGCTACTGACGGCGGCGGGTCTCGGCTTCCTCGGTCTCGGGGTACAGCCGCCCACACCCGAGTGGGGCGCCATGTTGAGCGACGGACGGGAGTACGTCATCAGTGCGCCGTATCTGGTGACGTTTCCGGGGCTGCTGATCTTTCTGACGGTCCTGGCTTTGAATTTCATCGGCGACGCACTACGCGATGCGTTGGACCCGCGCACGCAGCGCTGATTTTCGCAACATGGAGGAGATGCAGCGTGGATTACCGGACCACCAGTCGTCGCAAGTTCATCCTTAGCGTTGGCGTTGCGATTCCAGGCGTGAGCACCTTGTTGGCGGCGTGTTCGAGTTCGGCACCCGGCGCGGCACCGACGCAAGCTGCGCCAGCGGCCGCTCCGACGGCCGCTCCGGCAGCGGCCGCAGCGCCCACGACGGCTCCAGCCGTGGCGCCAACCGCCGCGTCCGCAGCCGCTGGCGCGCAAGGCGGGACGGCCGTCGTATCCGTCGCGTCAAGCCCGGCGTCGTGGGACCTGACGAGCTCCACCTGGCCAACCTGGCAAGGCGTGCACTATCTGTACGATACACTCCTCACCACCGACGAGAACGAGCAGTTGCAGCCCGGGTTGGCCACGCAGTGGGCCGCGTCGGACGACGCCATGACATACACGCTTACACTGCGTCAGAACGTCATGTTCCATGACGGTACGCCGTTCAACGTCGACGCGGTCCGCTTCAATTTCGAACGCCACCAGCAGAAGCAGGACTCGGCCTACTATCAGACCTTCAAGATGGTCCAGAGCGTCGAGGCAACCGACGATCACACGGCGAAGATCTCGCTCAGCGAACCGCGACCCGATTTCCTGTACGACCTGTCGTTCTGGGGTTCGCTGCAGCTCAGTCCGACCGCCACCAAAGCGCAGGGAGCACAGAACCAGGGCGTCGGCACCGGGCCGTTCAAATTCTCCGCGTACGAACAGGACAGCCACATCGACGTGACGCGTTTCGATGGCTACTGGGGCGGAGCTCCACCGCTCGATGGCGTGCGCGTGCGGATCATCCCGGAGTCCGCCGTCGAAGTCACCGAAATGCAGGCCAAATCGATCGACATCGCACAATCGCTCGACCCGAAAGATGTCGATGCGGTCAAGAAGGCGGGCGCGACCGTCGAGAACCACACCACTCCAGGCGCGCAGTTTGTCAGTATGAATGTCACCCAGGCGCCAACGTCCGAGCTCGCTGTGCGCAAGGCGATCGCGCGAGCGATCGACCGCGATACGATCATGCAGAAGGTGCTCTTCGGTTTACCCGAGAAAGCCCTGTCTGGCACGCCCAAAAATTCTCCCTACTACTCCGCCGATGTGCCCGGTGTGGATTACAACCCCCAGGAAGCCGGCAATATTCTCGATCAGGCCGGCTGGACCATGGGGCCAAATGGCATCCGACAGCGCGACGGACAACCACTCAGTCTGCACATCCTTTCGAGTGATTTCAGCGGCTGGGGTACGTACAACCAGATTTTCCAGGACCAGCTGAAAGCGATTGGCATCGACTCACAGATCACAACCGAGGAGTGGAATACGTACCTCGACAACTGGCGCGAAAAC
The DNA here is from genome assembly GCA_019247135.1 of Chloroflexota bacterium. Next base: position 18,075 of record JAFAPL010000116.1, read on the forward strand.
CGCGAGGGCTGGAATCTGACCTACCACTCCCAGGGCTCCTCCTTCAACTCGACCACACCGATTGACGCCTCGTGGGCGCCGAGTGCGTTCTGGAATATCTGTCAGATCGGCAAAGCCTCGGATCCAGACACCAAGAAAATCAGCGATCAGCTCGAGGCGATCAATCAGGAATTTCTCAAAACGAGTGATGTCGCCCGACGCAAAGAATTGGCCAAGCAAGCGCAAACGATCTACGCGGACCAGCAGCTGGTCGCGTGGCTCTGGTTCAGCCCGTCGCTGATTGGCGTTCAGGCGCGTGTCAAGTCCTACGATTTGAGAGAGCACGGGCGTGTCATCGGACTGTCCAAGGCATACCTGGGCTGATGGCGACACAGATATCCGAGCGGACTTCGGACTATGCGGCCGCCGAGCGCTTTCTGCCCTGGAACGCCGAAGAGCTCGTGTATCGCATGCTCGTGGAGCCGAACTGGCTGGAGGATGACGCGTTCTGGTACTCGGTGCGCACGCGCGCGGGCACGGAACACGTGCTTGTGGAGCCACGCAAGGGCGCGCGGCGGACCGCATCGGAAGCCGAACGCAC
>JAFAPL010000609.1 GCA_019247135.1 Chloroflexota bacterium
CTGGAGCCAGCACTGCGTGCACTTGATGCAGGTATCGAAGTTGACCAGTGGACGGCGTGTTCGCGTGCTCCACTTTTTGTAGATCGGGTTGCGCGTGCCGACCTTCATCGCCTCGACGATGATGCCCTCGCGCATCTGGGTCCAGCCTGGCTTATCGTACTGCTCGTATTCGACCGCGCTGCCCTCGCCAGGCTGCACGTGGCGGACTTTGATCTGGCCGTACGTCGCGGTCACGGCCTCGACGCGCATCTCGTCGTTGTTGGTGCGCTCGCGCACGATGTCGAGCACCGCTTCGAGCGAGATGATCTGCGGTGCGAGGCGCGCCACCGCGGCCAGACAATTGAAGTCCGTGTTGTCGTCGTTGTAGACCCAGAGTCCGCCGAAGCTGGCCGAACCGTCAGGGGCAAAGACACCCGCGTGCACCGGGCTCGGCACAATCGCGAGATTCCATGCGTACGGCTTGGCGCGCGTGGCCTTCAACACCTCTTCTGGATCCTTGTCGGAGGTGACGACGAGAAATCCATTCGGCAGGACCAGTTTGTTGATGGGCTGGACGCCATACCACGCCCAGGACTCGATGCCTTTGCACATCGTGTCATCGACGACGATCGAGACGTCGACACTCTCAGGCTCGTAGCGAGCCAGCGACGATTCGAGCTCGACCTCGTCGGTCGCCACCACCGCGAAGTTCTTGGCGGGAATGCCATTGCGCTCTGGCGAATCGCCGTAGCGGGCGAAGGCGGTGCCCACCTTGCCGTCTTTGCGAGCGCCCAGCACGATGCCGCGTGAAATGCGGTTGGCGAGTGTCTTCTGGAAAATGCCGCGGTACACCACTTCGACAGACCACGAGGCCGACTCGGAGGTCGATGCGCCCTGGTCCTGCGTGGGGCCGGTGGCAGATACAGCCATTGAGTTTCTCCCGAGAGCGTTGGACTGCTTTGCCTGTTTTAAAGGCTGAATGGTCAGACCAATTTCACAGCGTACGGCCGGTGGGTACCCGTGTCAACCCGCGGGGTAGGATGGCCTGCGTATGGCCGACTACGTTCTGTCCTCGACCGATGGTCCGGTCGGCATCGTCACGCTCAACCGGCCGAAGCAGCTGAACGCGCTCGCCGGACCGCTCATGGAAGAGCTTGTCGCCGCTCTGGAGAGCCACGAGGCTGATCAAAACGTCCGCGCGATGGTCGTGACCGGCGGGCCGGGCGTTTTCGCCGCCGGCGCCGATATAAAGGAGATGGCCGATGCGTCGGCCGTTGACATGTTGCTGCGCAACCGCATCGGCTTGTGGGACCGCCTGCGGGCGATGACCAAGCCATTGATCGCGGCGGTTGGCGGGTACGCGCTGGGCGGCGGCTGTGAGCTGGCCATGTTGTGCGACATCATCGTCGCCGGTGAAAACGCCCGCTTCGGACAACCGGAGATCAACGTCGGACTGATTCCCGGGGCGGGTGGCACCCAGCGCCTCACGCGGGCAGTCGGCAAATTTGTGGCCATGGACCTGGTGTTGACCGGCCGAATGCTCTCGGCTGACGAAGCCTTCCAGCGGGGCCTCGTTTCGCGCGTCGTTGCACAGGAGCTCGTGGTGGAAGAAGCCGTCCGCCTCGCCAGAGAGCTCGCGGGAAAACCCCCACTTTCGGTGCGGCTCGCCAAAGAGGCCGTCACGCGCGCGTTCGAGGGCCGCGTGGACGACGGCATCGAATTCGAGCGCAAGCTCTTTTACCTGTTGTTCGCCACTCAGGACGCGCACGAAGGCATGCGTGCGTTCGTGGACAAGCGCAAGCCGCGGTACGAAGGTCATTAGGGCATGGCCGACGAGCTCTTATCGGACGTCAATGACGGCGTTCTGACGCTCACCATGAACAGGCCCGAACGGCTGAATGCCCTCACATCGGAGCTGCTGCGCTCGCTATCCGATGCGATACGCTCCGCCGAGCGCGACACCAGTGTGCGCTGCATCGTACTGACCGGTGCTGGCCGTGGTTTTTCGTCCGGTGCCGATGTCACTCGGTTCGGCGTGCAGGCAGACCAGCTGGATCCGGGCGAATCGGTCCGCCGCGACATCAATCCGATGATCCTGCGCATGCGCGCGATCGAGAAACCGTTGCTGGCCGCGATCAACGGCGTGGCGGCGGGCGCCGGGCTCAGTCTGGCCCTCGCGTGTGACCTGCGCTTCGCGGCCGAGTCGGCCCAGCTCGTGGTCGCGTTTATCCGGATCGGGCTGGTGCCCGATGCCGGGTCGCTGTTCTTCTTGCCGCGACTGCTCGGGCCGGGCAAGGCGCTCGAGCTGGCGTGGACCGGTGACCCCGTGGGCGCTCAGGAAGCGTACGAGCTGGGGCTCTTGAACAAGGTCCTGCCCGATGCCGAGGTCCTGTCACATACGCAGGAGTTGGCGCGACGCCTGGCGCATGGACCTGCCAAGGCGCAGGCCATGATCAAACGGGCTCTGAACCAGGCGCACGAGCTGCCGCTGGAGCGCGTCCTGGCGCTCGAGGCGGGCTATCAAGCGGTTGCGTCGCGCCAACCCGATTTCGCCGAAGGCGTCGCCGCGTTCAGGGAGAAACGGCAGCCGCGTTTTTCACCCTAGATGCGCCTCGCGATGCGCTGTCAGCTGGCCTCCTCGAGGCTCAGCCCTCCGGCCAGCGCGCGCAAGATGCCTTCGCGCACCTCGGTAATGTGCGCGAGCGAGGCCGCGTACGCCGCCTCCGCGTCATGGGCCACGACCGCCGCGAGGATCGCCTCATGTCCGCGAAGGCTCGTCCGTGGCCGATCGGGCACGTGCAAATAACTCTGCCTGGACTCACGCAGCAGGTCCAGGATCACATTATGGAGCCGCAGCAGGATGTGATTGTCTGCCGCGCGCGCGAGCGTGTAATGGAAGGCAGTGTCCTCGTCGACGAATGGCCGACCGTGTGCAATGCAGTCACGCTGCCGCTCGAGTAGTTGCGAAAGCTCCGCGATATGTTCCCCGGTGGCCCGCGCGGCAGCCAGTCGGGCGATGCCCGGCTCGATCAGTTCGCGGACTTCCAGTACTTCGGTCAGCTCGCGCTGACCACGCAAGATCGCCGCGGCCAGCGGCGGCACGAGCGCCTCCGTATCCGCCGTGCGGACGAAAGTGCCGCCGCCCTGACGGCTCTCGATGACACCCTGCATCTCGAGTGCACGCAGCGCTTCGCGCACTGACGTACGGCTTACTTTGAAGCGCTCGGCCAACTCGCGTTCTGGCGGGATCTGATCACCCGGCGCCCATCGGCCTTCACGAATCAGCGCGTGGATCTGATCGACGATGTGCTCGTAGATTCGGCTGCGTTTGACAGGCTCAAGGACCACGTCGGGGAGATCGGTCGCCGCCACGACGGACAGCATAACGTGAGCGTCAAGCGTTAAACTCGTCAGCTCCAGGCGCTTGACTGATGGCCTTCAACTTCTTTCGCCGACAGCTCAACGAGCGCGAGCGCGCCGTCGCGGATCGGCTCCCACCGGGTCAATATCTCACCGAAAAATGGCCTGTCCTGCACTACGGCAGCGTGCCCAGGGTGGACCTCGCGACATGGGACTTCACCGTCGATGGTCTGGTGGAGCAGCCGCTGCGCTTGACCTATGAAGAGTTCAAACAACTACCACGGCGCACACTGACCTCAGATGTGCACTGCGTCACGCGATGGAGCCTGCTCGACAGCGCGTGGGAAGGTGTGCCGGTCTCCGAAATCGTGGCACGGGTCAAGCCGAAGGCCGACGCCACTCACGTGATGGTGCATGCCGAGCACGGGTTCACCGCGAACCTGGCGCTCGACGACTTCTTGCATGACCAGAACATGCTGGTCGACACGCGTAATGGTGAGCCGATCGCTCCGGAGCATGGCTGGCCGCTGCGGCTGTTCGTCCCGCACCTGTATTTCTGGAAGAGTGCGAAGTGGGTGCGTCGCATCGAATTCATGCAGGGCGACCGTCCAGGGTTCTGGGAGCAGTACGGCTATCACATGCACGGCGATCCGTGGAAAGAGGAGCGCTACGCGTGGCAGTGAACCGCCCGCGGCCGTTCTGCTGACCGCTGCGAGCCAATTGCTATACTCGCCGCGGTGCGCGACTACGAATTGATGGTGGTTCTCGACCCCAACCTCGAGGACAGTGCCGTCGAAGCCCTCAATACACGCATCCAGACGCTCGTCAGCCAGCGCGGCGGAAGCGTCGAGTCTGTGGACTCCTGGGGCCGCCGAAGACTGGCCTATCCGATCGGCCGCTACCGTGACGGCATCTACGTCCTCACCCGCATGCATTTGCCGCCCAACACGGCCGCCGAGATCGATCGTGCTCTCAACCTGACCGAGAGCGTGATCCGTCACCGGCTTTTCCGTGCGGACGGCCTGGCGCCCGCCGGCGCGTCCGCTACCGCTGCCACACACGCGTAGAAGCGCGGTGTAGTCTTCAGCGGCGAAAGGGAGACTTCCGATGGCGGGCCTATGCAAGGTAATCGTCGTGGGCAACCTCGGGCGCGACCCCGAGAAGCGCTACACCCAGGATGGTCGAGCCATCACTCGCTTCAGTGTGGCGGCCACGACGCGACGCAAAGAACGTGACGGCGAATGGGCGGATCACACCGAGTGGTTCAACGTGACCGTGTTCTCGCGACAGGCAGAGACGCTGGCCGAGCGCCTGCAGAAAGGGACACGCGTGTACGTCGAAGGACGGCTCGAGTCGCGCCAGTATGAGACCCAGAATGGCCAGAAAGGCTTCGCCCTTGACGTCGTGGCCAACGAGGTCCTGCCGCTAGACGCGCGGCCGCGCGACGACTTCGGTGGCGGTGGTGGCGGCGGCGAGTACGAGCCGTCGGCGGCGTCTGCACGCCCGGCCCCGCGCCGCCCGATGGACGAGTCGACGGATCTCGAAGACTTGCCGTTCTAGCGCGGGCGGTCCATCGTCGACCGCTATGCGTAGTGCCAGTATGACGGTCGACCGAGGCTGATTGCTGATCGCGCACGGCACCAATCGCTATACTGAAGCGCCTTTCTGCCCCTGCCCTGAAGTAGGGGCTGCAACCCAGAGGAAGGATGCACTGACATCGTGGTTATGACTCCTGCGCCTGCCACGGCCCCCGCCGCGGCACGTCCCTCGTCCGGGCTACGCCGGCGACCCGGCGAGTTCGGTACTGGCGGCGGCGGCCGCAAGTTCACACTCCGCCGCAAGGTCTGCGCGTTCTGCGTCGACAAGATCAAAGAGGTCGATTACAAGGACCTCGCCAGGCTCCGCCGCTTCCTGTCCGAGCGCGGCAAGATCGAGCCTCGCCGCAAGACTGGCACGTGTGCGGCGCACCAGCGCTCGCTGAACATCGCTCTCAAACGCGCACGCGAGCTCGCGCTGCTGCCGTTCACGGCTGAGCACATCCGTGTCACCGGTGTGCTGGTCCGCGAACCCGGCGCGCCACCGTACCGGGGTGCCCGACCGGGCCGCGAAGTGACGGAACCCACCGAGCCAGCAGAAAGCGCGAACGGCACGGCGGCCGCGCCAGTGCCAGCGCCATCTCCCGAGAGCCCAGAGACGGTGGCTGAAGACTCGAGCGCACAGGGCGTGCAGGAAGCGCCGACGACGGGACCCACAGCCCAGGAGAGCTGACCCGCCGCGTCCATGCAAAATCCTCCGTCCGCGCCGCGGCAAGTGCGAGGCGCCCACGAGAGTCGAAGTGCGACCGTGCGCGCCGCGGCGGCGGCGCCCAGTCGGCGCCAGCTGTCCAGGTGGCAGCGGGAGCAGCGCCAGCAGCGGACGCTGTATATCGCGATCGGCGCGCTGGCCGTGCTCGTGCTCGCGATCCTTGCCGGTGGGCTCATCTACGACAGGGTGGTTCGGGCGAACCAGGTCGTGGCTCAGGTCGGTCCAGACAGCATTACGGCAAGTCAGCTCGTGGCCGAAATGCAGCCAGAGGTGCGTCAGATTGATGCGCAAGCCAAACAGGCGGGCGCTGGAGCTAATGTCGCGCAGTACGTGGATCAACAAAAGCGCGGGCTGCCGGACCAGGTCCTGAGCACGCTGATCGACAAACGCTTGATTCAGCAAGAGGCCGATCGGCGGGGGATCGTCGTCACCTCCGAGGATGTCGATGACAAGGAGCGGCAGACGGTGGCGCAGGTGAGCGCGGCACAGAATCCGACGCCGGCGCCGACCGTCGCGCCTACCGACGCGAGCGCGAGCGCCGCCGACGCGACGCCGGTCGCATCGCCGTCGCCGACCGTTGCCGGCACGCCAACTCCCGTGCCGACGTTGGATACCACCGCGTATGGCCCCGCCTTGCAGCAGCTCCTGGACAACAACAATCTGACCGAGGCTGACCTCCGCGACACCCTCCAGAGCGGGCTGCTACGTGACCGGGTCCAGGCCGCGATTGGTCAGGATCAGGTCCCGGACACTCAGGAGCAAATCCACGCGCGCCACATCGTCGTTGCCGCGCAGGATCAGGCCAACGACGTCCTGCAACAACTGCAGAACGGGGCGGACTTCGCGCAGCTTGCGTCCCAGTATTCGACGGACACCTCGACCAAGGACAAGGGCGGCGACCTGGGTTGGCTCCCACGCGGAATCCAGGACAAAGCCTTTGATGACGCCGCGTTTGCGTTGCAGGCGGGCCAATTGAGCAACGTGGTGGCCGATGCAGGCAGCTACCAGATCATCCAGGTGCTGGAACGTGATCCAAGCCGAGCCGTCGCGCCCGATCAGTTGCAGACGCTGCGCAGCAAGGCGTTCAACGATTGGCTCAGCAGCGCGCGCTCGAGCCCTGACGTTAAGCTCCAGCTCTCCCAAAGCGAACGCGACTGGGTCCTCGCCCGCATCGGCATCCGCCCATAACGTGCAGGTGGATGCCTGGCCATCATGATGGCCAGGCCACGGCGGATCATGATCCGCCGTGTGGAGCCCGCTCATGAGCGGGCTCCCACATCGCTAAAGCGTTAGTGGAAGTGGATAAAGAGCATGCC
>JAFAPL010000940.1 GCA_019247135.1 Chloroflexota bacterium
CCCGCGCCTGCGCAGAGAACCGGCAGGCTCATCTCTTGACGGCGCACGCGTCGAGCGAGGGCAAATGGCGGTTCGCGTCGCTGGGCGACGGCCCATCCAGAATCCCGGCTCTGACGACGGCACCGTCCAGCGCAAGCGCGGTAATGAGCCGCTGGGCATGTTCCGGAGCGAGCCGGACGGTCACACTCTGCGTGGAGCCGGTGGCGAAGGCGCCGCCGGCCGCCATCTGGACGTCTTGCACAGGAACGCTGTCGAGGATCCGCACAGCGCTGCACGCTCGCGTCGTCACCCATAATTCGATTCGCTGCCCACGGCTGATCTTTGGCGCATTCGTCGTCGCGAGCGGCACAGTCACCGTCGTAGCGGGCGTGGTGTCGTCCAGCGCAGCTTGCGGGATGAGCTCACCTGCCGCCAGCGGCCGAGTGACCGTCTTCCCCACTACCGCAACCCCGACCGGCAGGTAATGGCTACCAGGGACCAACCGCACCCGTACCGACGTCACGTCCGCGCTCCTGAGAACCAAGCCAGCAGCGAAGTCATGCGCCGCAGCCCACATCGGCTCGGTTCTGTCCGCGGCGCTCACCACCCGTGCTCCCAACAACACTGCACCGATGAGGAGCACGAGGCCCGCGATCAATCGGGCATCGAGCCACCGCGGTCGGCGAATGCGGCGCGGAACTGGCGAGCTGACTTGGGTGCTGGATGGCGCAGGCACGCGCCATATGGTGCATCACGCCTCGCTGTCCTCCGAATCCGGTCCGTGGTCGGTTGTGGACGGCGACGTCGGGAAGATCGAGACCTGCGACACTGGACGTCAACGTCAAGAGTTGGCAGCTGCGCGCTTCAGGTCGCGAAGAGGTGACGACACGACCATGGCCGGCGAGCGATTCCTCACGTTGGCTGACGTGGCGGAGGTGCTGAACATCTCCGCTTCCCAGACATACGCGCTCGTCCGCACCAAGCAACTCAAGGCCATAAAGATCGGTGGTCGGGGCCAGTATCGGGTGGAACGAGAACAGCTCGAGAAATACATCGCGCGGATGTACGAGGAGACCGATCAATACCTCGACGCTCACCCGTTCGCCGAGATCGAAGGCGTTGACGACGTGGCCTCCGGCACGCAATCAAACGACGTCCCGGAAGCCACCGGCTGACCGCTATGGCGCCAGTTCGGCGCGCCGGACGACAGACAGCGCTCGGAGTGGCACGGCCAAGACGTCCCGTACGTCCGCCGGCCGGCGCAACTGCCCCACAGAGTGGGTAGCGACCTCGATGAAATCAGCCGCGACGCGATCAATCGTGCCGCGCTGCGACGTCCAGTCAGTCAAGAACACGTCGACAGCGGCTCGGTCGCGAGCGACGGCTCGCAGGGCGTGCCGCAATCCGAGCCGGGACTCAACCACGCCAGCCTGGCGATGTGCGCTCAAACGGGGCAGCCCGCTCACCGTGGCCAGACTCTGCGTTGCGACGATCGCTTCCGTAGCGGAGCGGTCTTTGACGAGCACCCACTCCGCGTGAACCCGAACCAAACACCCGGCGACAACACCTCCGCCTAGGCAATGCAGACGCACGATGCTGCCTAGAGCGCCGCTCATGCGGTCGATCAAGGCAAGCTTGCCGATCTCGATTCGAGTGCGCTCGGCGACTTCGCCGGCCCGTTCCGCGACACCCACGGCCTCGGCCTGCGCTTCAAGATCACCGAACAGCAACTCCCAGCGCACGGCGTCGTCCCGCTGCCCGAGCACTGACGCATCCAACCACAGGCTTGACCTAGGAGCTTCTAGGAACTATACAAAGCAAACAGAGGTAAACGGAGGCAAACAGATGACAAGTTTACCGCGGACTACCGTCGGCAATGGCCTGGCGATTGCCGCCGCGACCGGCGCCTTCCTGCTGGAGCCGGACTGGTCCCGGCTGATAGCCGACGCTCGTGCACCCCGCACGGCGATAGCGGCCTCCGGTGCCGACCGCGTGGTCGTTGACCTGACGACCGGCGTTTTGTGGTTCATCTCCATCTGGGTGGCCTGCGGACTGGCGGCGAGCCTCGTCGTACGCGTTCCGGGAGCCGCCGGCAGACTGGCTTTCCTGATCGCCAGGCGCATGCTGCCCATAGCGGTCATCCGACTCGTCGGCGGAGCGGCCGGACTCTCGGTCGCACTCGCGGCGCCAGCTGCTGCGGCGATCAATGCTCCGACTCCACCGAGTCCGGTTCCCACGACGGCGGCGGTCTCGATCGGCTGGCCGACTGATCGGCCGTCTTCGCTGACATCCAACGTGCCGCTCGCGCCGAGCCCAAGCTCGAGCGGGAAGCCGGCTGCGCACCCGGCGCCGCACGGGCCAGCACCGCATCCGCGCAAGACCGATGCGGTCACCGTGGTGCCGGGTGATTCCCTGTGGGCCATTGCGGCGCGCCGCCTGGACGTCGAGAACGGAAGTGAACGATCACATCCGTCGGACGCCGAAATCGCTGAGGCGTGGCCACGGTGGTATGCGCGCAACCGGACCGTCGTCGGGCCGAACCCATCGCTCATTCGGCCCGGTCAGGTCTTGCAACCGCCCGGGTAACGCGTCCGCAGACTGGCACGCCCCCACCTGTTCCCGACAGCGAGGACCGAGCAAGCCATGACCGCAGCGCTGTCTGATCACCCCTCCCATCCCCGCGTGATCAGCGTCCGACCGGCACCGGTGCGAGAACCTCCGTTCGACGATGAGCTTCCCGCTCGGCCGCTAACCCGCATCGGCCCGCACGATCGGGTGCTGCCGTTCGCGCCCTCTCGTCGGCGGCTGCAGACGGTGGCGGACAGCTTCGGCGTACGACCGACCGGTCGCGGCGACCTGCCCGACCCGGAGTCGTTCACCCGACGGCTACTCGTGGGTGCGTTCGAGGTCCTCGGCGGCCGCCGCTCGCTGCACCAACTTGCGCCACACGTCAGCGCCCGCGTCTATGCCGCGCTCGTAACCGATGTCGAGCGGGTTACGACGAGGCGCAAGTGGCGCACGCCGCCGGCAGTGCGCTCGATTCGGGTATGCGAACCAGCCGACGGCGTGGCCGAAGTCGCGGCGGTGATTTACAGCGCCGGGCGCAGCCGCGCTGTCGCGCTGCGACTGGAAGGGCTTGACGGACGCTGGCGCTGCGTGCGACTACAAATCGGCTGACGCAGACCGCGATCAGCGCTTACGCTTGCGGCCGCCTCCGCCACGGTTGCCGCGACTACCGCGGTTCGGGTTCGCGCGAGTCTGTTGCCGACGTGCGGTAGCAGTCGCCCCCGAAGCGGCGCGCTTTCCGTCGACTGAACCATCGGGACCCTCGGTCTCGTGCCGGATTTCCGGCGTATCGGAGCCGAGGGTCGGCGCACTGTAGACGAGCGGACGCTTCTCCTGTTCGCGGCCAAGTCCTTTCGCGCTGATATGCGGACTCGCACCCGCGGGAGTCGTCGCGCCGTCGGGCGACGCCTCGGCTGCGGCG
>JAFAPL010000986.1 GCA_019247135.1 Chloroflexota bacterium
TGGATCCGTGTCAGTTTCGACCGGATGTCGATGCCGCGGAGATCAGGAAGCGGTTCGGATTCGGTTCGGAAATAGTGATTGGATTTTCGGGGACGTTCGGGGTGTGGCACGGGATTCCAACGCTTGCGGCGGCCATTCCGCTGATACTCGAGCAGCACGAAGATGCACGATTTCTGCTCATCGGCGATGGACCCCTCGCCCATCTGATCGAGCTCGAGGACAATCGCGCCGCACGCGCGGGGCTCGTTCCGCACGCCGACATGCCGACCTATCTCGCCGCGTGCGACATCCTCCTCTCGCCGCATGGTCGGCAGGCGGATGGCGGTGAGTTCTTTGGATCCCCGACAAAGTTGTACGAGTACATGGCTGCAGGGCGGCCGATCGTGGCCAGCACCGTCGGCCAGATCGCGGAGGTGCTGGAGCACGAGCGGACGGCCCTGCTCGTGCCGCCGGATGATGTTGACGCACTCTGCCACGCCGTCGCTCGATTGATCGAGGATGGGTGCCTGCGCTCTCGCCTGGGCGCCGCCGCGCGGGACGCGGCGCTGGCCCACCACACATGGCAGCAGAACGCCGAGCGCCTGCTAGCCTCTCTGGACCAGCCACGATGAACTTACCTCCCAATGTAGAAGACGCCGTCGTGCGCCTGCGGCGAGTCCCGCCCAGGCGCCTTCCCGTCGCCGTCGGGCGTTACGCGCTGCGCGCGGCGCGTGCGCGCGCGACCCGTTGGCGGATCCACCGCATGCGAGGCGAACTGCCCGACGACGCGTTTTTCAGAGCCCTGGGCGGAATAACGCCAGAGGAGATGTTCGACCGCTTCCTGGCCCGTTTTTTCCTGGATCCCGCCGAGGCCCGTCGGCGAGCACACGCCATCGCAACGCGATATCCGCATCTCGCGGGCCGGACCCGAGCGAATGCGGAACGCACCTTGGAACATGTGTTTGAGCTGCTGGGCTCGGGTCCGATGCAAATCGGCGAGCGGATCGACTGGCACACGGATTTTCGGTCGGGCATCGAGTTCGTGCGCGATGGCATGGAAGTGGACCATGATTCGTTGCGACTGGACGAAGCATGCGACGTGAAGATCCCATGGGAGCTGAGCCGTTGCCATCATTGGGTCGGGCTTGGCCGCGCATATGCGCTCGATGGTGATCCACGCTACGCGCGCGAGTTCGTCCGCCAATTGGACGCGTGGCTGGAGGACAATCCGTGGCCTTACGGAGTGAACTGGGGCCGTGCGATGGAAGCCGCGGTGCGGGCCATCAACTGGATGTGGGCCGCCGCATTGTTCGCAGACGCACCGGAGTTTTCGGCTCCAGTCAAGGGTCGGATGTTGAAGTCGCTCCTGCAGCACGGGCGACACATTCTGCGGAATCTGGAGTTTTCCGACAATAACGGGAACCACTACTTGTCCAACGGAGTGGGACTGTTGTTCCTCGGCGTCCTCCTGGCCGAGTTCTCGGACGCCAAGCGCTGGCGACAGAAAGGTTTCGAGATCGTCTGGGGCGAAATCCAGCGTCAGGTCCACGCGGACGGAGTTGATTTCGAGCAGGCCATCGGCTACCACGGTCTCGTGTTGGAGTTCTGGTACTCCAGCATATTGTTGTGCGAGCGGAACGGGATCGACGTGCCGCGCCATGTCCGAGAACGCGTGGAGCGCATGTTCGATTTTGTACTGGCGTATACGCGGCCGGACGGAACGTTTCCGCAGATCGGAGACAACGACGATGGCCGGTTGGCTGGATTGGATGATGAGCCAGTAGGGTCACACCGGCGACATCTCGCCGTTGGCGGAGCGATGTACGGTCGCGGTGATTGGCTCGCCGCCGGCGGCGAGGCGGTGGAAACAGCCGTCTGGCTATGCGGTTCAGACGTGTTGGACCAGGCAAGAACGCCCGTTGAGGTAAAGTCGGTCGCGTTCCCCGTAGCTGGATTCTACGTGATGCGTGCGCCGGACATCACAATGGTCATCGACGCCGCGGAAGTCGGGATGCGCGGCATCGGAGGACACGGGCACAACGATGTCTTATCGTTCGACCTGTGGGCCGCCGGCGCGCCTGTTCTTGTGGACTCCGGGACCTATACCTACAGTGCTGATGCCGCGGCGAGACAGCTGATGCGATCGACCTCCGCGCACAACAGCCTGCGTGTGGATCGTGAAGAAACCAGTCGGCTTGGAACAGGGCGGTGGCTGTGGCGAATCGAGAACGACGCTCGGCCGACCATCCAGCGCTGGAGCTCGGACGACGAATTCGACGTGCTCGATGCCTCGCAAGACGGATATCGTCGGCTGCCACAGCCCGTAACCCATCGACGACGGATTGTGTTCGACAAACGTCGGCGAGTCTGGTGTATCGATGATGTTTTAGAAGGAAGTGGAGCGCACCTGGTCGAGCTGTTCTTTCACCCGGCCGTGCCAGTGCAGTGCGACGGTAATGGAGTCCGATTGCAGGCCCCGCGAGCGGACGTGTGGCTGTTCGGTCCTGAGGAGACCGAGTTCAGAACCGAGCCAGGGTGGATCTCGCGCGGATACGGCCAGCGCGAGCCGGCGACCGTGCTGGTCTACAGCAAGCATGGACTCGTTCCGCTCCAGCTCCGAACATGGATCGCGCTGACCCAGCGCGGCACGTCGAACGCGGCTGCTCGTTCTCTGCTCGACGGAATGGGCGAGGATTTCTGAGCATGTGCGGCATCGCGGGTATTTATCGCTTTGACCGTGAAGTCGTGCCGCCCGAGGATGTTGCCGGGCTGAGAACAATGGCGAGCCTGCAGCGCCATCGCGGTCCGGACGCCGACGGCCTGCAGACGTACCCGCGATGCGCGCTAGCATCCCAGCGGCTCAGCATCCTGGACCTGAGCCCGGTGGCGCACATGCCCATGCAGAGTGACGACGGACGCCTCGCGCTCGTGCACAACGGCGAGATCTACAATTACGTCGAGCTGCGTGACGAACTGCGCGGGCTCGGCCACGCTTTGCGCACCGACGGAGATTCCGAGATCATCCTGCGCGCCTATGAGCAGTGGGGTGAGGCGTGCGTCGAGCGATTCGTCGGGATGTGGGCGTTCGCCTTGTACGACGCGGCCGACCGGAGCCTGGTCCTTTCCAGGGATCGTCTGGGGATCAAGCCCCTGTATGTGCACCAGGACGCACAACGGTTCGTGTTCGCGTCGGAAATCAAGGCCATCGTTGGTTATCTGCGCGACCATGGTGAGCCGGTACGGACGAATCCCGCATCCATTGCAACATACGCCGCGACCGGTCTCGTCGACGGCCTGGACGAAACCTTCTTTGCCGGGATCCGTCGTTTTCCGCCCGCCACGACGTTACGGGTGCGAGCGGACGGGGTTCGCTCCAGGCGTTACTGGGATCTCCCCGCGCGAGTAGCAACGCTCCGCTCCGGACTGAACGGAGTGGCTAGGCAACCCTGGTCACGGGTGAGAGACGCGTTGGACGAAGCGGTCCGTGTCCACTTGCGTAGCGACGTGCCGGTGGGAGTGTGCTTGAGTGGTGGCCTGGACTCCAGCGCGGTCGTCGGCCTTGCGTCGCGGCACGTCCCAAAAGTGAAGACATTTACGGTTTATTTCGCGGACGGTCCGGAGTATGACGAGCGCGAGCACGCGCACGCGATCATCGACCGATTTGGTGCGGACGCGTCTGAGCGGTGCGTCGAACCGGACGATCTGCTCGGCACGTTGCGGCAAATCATCTGGCACCTGGACGAGCCGTCGCTTGCCCTGGGCGTGTACCCGCAGTGGCACGTTATGTCGCTCGCGCGCGACCAGGGGGTCAAGGTGGTGCTCGATGGGCAGGGCGGCGACGAAGTGTTCGCGGGCTACATGAACTATGCTCCGCAACATCTGTACGGGCTGCTGCGTTCCCAGCCGGCTGCGTTTGCGTCTGAACTAGCGGGGCTGGGCAGGATCCATGGTTGGCAGCGTGCTCGCGCGGCTGCGCGTTCGGCTATGGCTATGCGTCTACGGCCGGCGGCCGCGCCCACAATCGAACGGACTCCGGACGCTGGGCTCCTGGCAAGCGATCTGCGGCCGCTCGCGGACGTGTCGCACGATGAATGGCGATTATGGCCCCGTGTCTTCGACGGTTGGCTCACCAACGTGCTCTACTGGGAGATGACGCGCACGCGGTTGCCCGCGCTGTTGCGATATGAGGATCGCCTGAGCATGGCGTTCTCGATCGAGTCGCGTGTGCCATTTCTGGATCATCGGCTGGTGGAGTTTGCCTTCGCGCTACCCGATCGGACCAAGGTCCACGCGGGCTGGTCCAAATATGCGCTTCGGCGAGCGTTGAACGGCGTGCTCCCATCGAGTGTCGTCTGGCGACGGGACAAGAAGGGACTCCCCACGCCAGTCGGCGCGTGGCTTCGCGGTCCGCGTGGCGCGGCAGCCATCGATCTGCTGCGAGACCCGCATCGGCGTAGTCGGGACCTGTTTGCGCAGCCGGCGGTGGACTCGGCAATCCGGCAGCACGTGGAGGGTACCGCCGACCGCTCGTGGCAACTCTGGCGTGTGCTCAGCACCGAGATCTGGCTGGACGCGTTCGCACTGTGAAAGTGCTGAGCGTCGCGCACAACGCGGTTGCCGAGTCCAACCGGCGCCGACAGATCCAGCTTGGAAACCTGCCGGACGTCTCGCTGACCTTGCTGACTCCGCCGTGGTGGTACGAGGAGGGGCGCCGAATCGATGTGGCGCGGTCGGCGAAGTGGCAGGTCGGCCGAACGCTGGGGACCGCGAACGGAACGCGGCACGTATACGTGCGCGCGCTGTGGCGTCTGATTCGGTCGCTGCAACCGGACGTGATTGACCTGGTCGAGGAGCCGTTCACGTTCGTTGCATTCCAGGCCTTGGCAGGGCGCGCGTTATTCGCGCGCAATGCAGCTCTGGTGGTGTATTCGGCTGTAAACGTGCATCGAGAGTGGCGGTTTCCACATGGCGCGATTGAGCGGATCGTGCTGCGGCACGTCGATGGAGCGCACGCGCCAAATAGCGATGTCGCGCCGATCCTGCGCGCCAAGGGACTTGGCGAACAGCCAGTGGCGACTATTCCATTGGGCGTGGATTCGGAGCGTTTTGCGTCGGCCCAACCTCGAAGGCACGAGCGCATTCCTGGACCGTGCGTTGGGTTTGTCGGTCGACTGGAGCCCGTCAAGGGTGTGGATGTGCTGCTGGACGCCGTCGAGCGCCTGCCGGAGTCCTGGACGTTGCTGATCGCCGGCGATGGGCCGGAGCGGCGCCGCGTTCGGCTGCGCGTCGACGGACAGCATGTACGCCTTGT
>JAFAPL010000990.1 GCA_019247135.1 Chloroflexota bacterium
AGCGCGAACACCACGTCCTTCCAGCCGGCGTCGGGCCAGAACGGGACGCCGATCTTGTGGATCACCGCTTCGTAGTGCTGGTGATACGTCTTCTTGTCGACGGGCACGCCCGGGACGGGTGGCTCGGACACGCCGTGTCGCAGCACCAGGTAGAGATGCAGGCCGAGCAGCGCGAAGATGATCGCTGGGATCATGAACACGTGGGTGGCGTAGAAGCGCGTCAGGGTCGCACCACCTACCGTCTGGCCGGCGAACAAGATGCCCGTGAGCACGTTACCGATCAGCGGCGCACGCGCTGCCTGAGCGGCGCCGACGACCACGGCCCAGTACGCGTCCTGGTTCCAGCGCAGCAGCTGGCCCGTGAACGCCATGCCGAAGGTGAATACCAGGAGCAGCGTCCCGCTGAGCCAGTTGACCTCGCGCGGATACTTGAACGCGCCTACCAGGAAAACCTGGGCCGCGTGCGCGCATACCAGCAGCACCATCGCCGACGCGCCCCAGAAATGGATGCCTCGCACCAGGCTGCCGAGGATCGCGCCATGGGTGATGAAGTCCAGGCTCTCGTAGGCGTGGTCCGGTGTCGGTACGTAGCTGAACGCCAGCGCCACGCCGGTGATGACTTGCACGGTGAATGCGATCAGCGTGGCGCTGCCGATCGTGTAATCCCAGCCTGTCGGCGGTACCGGGTGTTCCAGCAGCGGTTTCACCGCCTGGGTGAAGCCAACCCGGTCGTCGAGCCAGCACAGGATCCCCTTCATGCCTGTGTGAACGTGAGCGGCCGGGTCTGGATCTGCACCCGGTCGTTTTCGACAATCCGAACGTTGTACTGGATCAGCGGACGCGGTGGCGGCCCACCAGCCACGTTGCCGTCGGAGTAGTACACCCCGCCGTGACAGGGACACAGGAACAGCTCTGCGTCGGGGCGCCAGTTCACGGGACAGCCGAGATGGGTGCAGTTCAGACCAAACGCGGTGAACGAGTTGTCACCAGTGCGCCGCAACCAGACAGCGGTTTGCGCAGTCTGCCCCGCCCACGGCAGAGGCGATGGCTCATCGAAAGACACCAGGACCGTTGACCCGACGTTGAAGTTCTCGACCAGGCCGAGATCGCGCCACTCTTGCGGCGCGGGGCGCAGTAGCGGGCTGAGCAGATATGCCAGGATCGGCACGCCGACGACCGCTGCCGCGAGCCCGCTGAGCGCCAGGCTGATGCGGCTCAGGAAGCGCCGGCGCGAGAGCAGGGCAGGGTCGACGGGCTCACTCGTGTGCATGTCGCATGTCACCAATCCAGCCGCTCATGCCCCAGATGAACAGGAAGATGCCAAGGCCGCTCAGGGCAAACGACGTCGCAATGCCGAGCCCGGCGCACGCCAGGCCAGCACCAACCACGAAGGGCCAGACGCTTGGCGTGGGCAGATGTTCCTCGTTCATGCGAACAGTCCCCAGATGTAGACGAGCGAAAAAACCACGACCCATACCGCGTCGACGAAGTGCCAGTAAATAGAGACGGTTTGAACCGCGACATGACGTCGTCCGAAACGGTAGTCACCCTTGCGACCGAGGAACCACACGATGCTCAACGCGATCAAGCCGACGAAGACGTGCAGTCCATGGAAGCCAGTCAAACTGTAGAAGGCAGTCGTGAACAGGTTGGAGCTGATCGTGATGCCATCTGAGATCAAGCGCAGGTACTCGGTGAGTTGGCCTACGAGGAAGATCACCCCGAAGAGAATTGTGACTGCCCACCAGGTGAGAAACGCGCGCTGGTTATCGCGGGCGAGCCGACGTTCGGCCATGTAGATCGTGGCACTACTTGCGAACAAGAAGATGCTGAAGATCGCCGTGCGGGGTACGTCGAGGTCGTGCGGAGTCGGGCCGGACGGACTGCGGGTGCGGTACAGCAAGAACGCAACGATGAAGCAGCCGAAGAAGGTCGCCTCTGAAAAGATGAATGCGCCGATGCCGACCAGCGGTGCGTGCCAGCCGCGCGTCGGGTCGGCGCGACGACGCGGCGCCTGGGCCGGCGCTTGCTCGGTCGGGCCGTGCTGAAGGTCCCACAGCGGCCGTGCGCTGGTGACCGGTGGCAAGGCCACGAAGTTGTGCGCTGGCGGCGGCGACGTGGTCGCCCACTCGAGTGTCCAGGCGTTCCACGGGTTGTCGCCGCTGACTCGGCCGTGATGCAGTGACTTCCACACGTTCCAGAGCAAGATGAGCGTCGCGATGCCCATCATGAAGGCGCCGACGGTCTCGACGAAGTTCAGCGCGCCCCAACCCGGGTAGTCGTCATAGGTGTACAGCCATCGCGACATGCCCATCAGTCCAAGGATGTGCATCGGGAAAAAGGTCAGATTGAACCCGATGCACGTCAGCCAGAAGTTCCACATGCCAAGCCGCTCGTCCAGGAGCCGGCCCGTCATCTTGGGGAACCAGTAGTACGCCGCGGCCAGAATCGCGAACAGCGTGCCGCCACCGATCACATAGTGGAAATGCGCCACCAGGAAGTACGTGTTGTGGGTCGCCCAATCCACCGGCACCGAGGCGAACATCACACCCGTGACGCCGCCCATCGCGAACTGAAAGATCATCGCCAGCGCGTACATCATCGGCACCGTCAGCCGAATGCGCCCACCCCACAGCGTCCCGAGCCAGGAAAAGACCTTGATGCCGGTCGGCACCGCGATCGTCATGCTGGCCGCGCCGAAGAACGCATTCGCGATCTGGCCCATGCCGACCGTGAACATGTGGTGCGCCCAGACCGAGACCGACAGCACCGCGATGGCGGCACCCGAGGCGACAACGACCGGATAGCCGAACAACGGCTTGCGACTGAAGACCGGGACGACCTCGGAGATGATGCCGAAGCCTGGCAGTGCCAGGATGTACACCTCGGGATGGCCGAAGTACCAGAACAGGTGCTCGTAGAGGAGCGGCGTGCCGCCCGCCCCGACATCGAAGAAATGCGAGCCCAGATAGCGGTCGAACATCAGCATCACCTGGGCGGCGGTGAGCGATGGCAGTGCCGCGAGAATCAGCCAGCCCGTTACGAGCGACATCCAACTGAACACGGGCACGGAAAACCAGCCCATGTTCGATACGCGCATCGTGATTACCGTCACGAACAGGTTCAGCCCCGTCGCGATCGTCCCCGCGCTGCTGACCAGTAACCCGAGCGCCCAGTAGTCGGCGTTCGGCTCCATGGTGTATGGCTTCTCAGTCAGCGGCGCGTAACTGAACCAGCCCGTGTTCGGAGGCGTCCCGACGATGAAGCCGAAGTACAGGATCAGCCCGCCGAACAAGAAGAGCCAGTAGCTGAATGCATTCAGACGTGGGAACGCCATGTCTTTCGCGCCAATCTGCAGCGGCACGATGTAGTTGGCGAAGCCGAGCAGCACGGGCATGATCACGAGGAAGATCATGGTCGTTCCGTGCATCGTGACCAGGACGTTGTACGAATCAGCGGTAATGAAGTTATTGCGCGGTACGGCTAACTGAATCCGCATGAGCAGCGCTTCGGTACCACCGACAACAAAAAAGGCGAGGCTCGTGAGGATGTACAGCAGGCCAATGTCTTTGTGATCTACCGTCGTAACCCAGCGCAGTAATCCGGTGGGTCGATAGGGCTCTACATGTGGCGCAGGAACGGGCGCGGCAACGGTTGCCATGGTGCGCTCAGCGCAAACTTTCGAGATAGTCGGCCAGTGCGCTCAGGTCCGAGTCACTCAGGCTCTGGAAGGACGGCATCAAGACTCCCGGTTTGATCGCCTGTGGATCACGTATCCATCTGATGAGGTTGTCACGCGTGTTGTCCATGACGCCGGCGCCTAGCGTTGTGCGACTTCCCATGTGCGTCAGATCGGGTCCCACGTTGGCCATCGCGGATACACCGCGAATCGTGTGGCAGTTGACACAGGTGTTGTTGCGGTAGACCTGCTCACCCGGCGCGTTCGACGAAGTTGCGTTCTGAGCCTGTTGTTGCGCCCACGCCTGAAATTGGTCCTGCGGATCGGCGGTCACCCGCGCGCGCATCCAGGCGTGCTGCGCGCCACAGAGCTGATTGCATGCGCCGACGTAGGTGCCCGCCCGTTCGACCTCGACTTGCAACAGGTTGGTCTGCCCTGGCACGAGATCGCGCATGTAGACGAAGTGGGGCACCCAGAAGCTGTGCACGACGTCCGCGGATTCGAGGTCGATGGCCAGATTGGTGCCCTGAGGAACGTGCAGTTCGTTGGCGGTGATCACCTGGAGGTCGGGGTACTGATATTCCCACCAGAACTGGTGGCCAATGATCGTCAGCCGCTGACTGTTCGGGCTCGGCGCCTCGACGTACCGCATCGTGCCGACCACGAGGACGAAGACCACCATCAGAAGCACGACAGGTGTGATCGTCCAGATCGTCTCTAACCGCGTGTTGCCGTGGATCTGGCGCGGTTCGGCGCTGTCGCCTGGGCGCGCGCGGAAGCGGGCTAACGCGAGGAACATCCACCCGCCGACCAGCGCCAGCAGCAGCGCAGACACGATGAGCTCGAACACAAACAGGTTCGTGATCGGCAGGCCCTGGCGAGTGACGGGATCGAAAACGTCCATGCGTCGAGAGGGGGGCCTACCAACAGTGTAGCTGTGCACCCGCGGCGTGCGCGGTGCACACAGCCGCGGTCAGAGCGCCCCGGTCTGCTTGCTGAGGCCGCCGTCGATGACCACAGTCGTGCCCGTGATATATGACGCGGCGTCGCTGGCCAGGAACGCCACGAGCGCGGCGACCTCTTCCGGCGTGCCAATCCGATGCATCGGAATCTCTCGCTCGAGCGCCAGCTTCTTCTCTGGGTCCTGCAACGTCGCCGTGTTGATCGGTGTGGCGATCGCACCAGGCGCGACGTTGACGATGTTGATCCCGTACGGCGCCAACTCGAGCGCCAGGTCGCGGCACAGCATGCGCAGTCCGCCCTTGGACGCGCAGTAATCGACGTAGCCCGGGAACGGCAAATCCTCGTGTACGGACGAGATGTTGATGATCGTGCCGCGGGCCTTCCTCCGAACGATGTCGCGCGCGACCGCCTGGGCGCACAGGAACGGCCCTTTCAGGTTGACGCCGAGGATGCGCTCCCAGTCCGCTTCGGACTTCTCGAGAAATGGCGCGCTATGCTCGATGCCCGCGTTGTTCACCAGCACGTCGACACGTCCGAAACGATCCACGGCAGTCGCGACCATGCGCACCACGTCCTCGCTTTTCGAAACGTCCGCCTCGACGGCGATTGCCTGCGATATCTGCCGCGCCGCGGCCTCGGCCGGCTCACTCGGCCCGATGTAGTTCACCACTACACTGGCGCCCTGTCGGCCAAGCTCGAGGGCAATGGACTCGCCGATGCCGGTCGAGGCGCCAGTCACCAGCGCCACTTTGTTCGAAAGTGCGTTCACTGGATAGTGCTCCGGCTAACCCTCGTTCGAAGGGACGGCTGGCGTGCGCCAGCGCGCCCCTCACGCCTAGACGAGTTCGCGTACTCGGTCGCCGAGCGCGGTGAGTGCGATCTTCTCGCGGTTCGGCTCACCGCGGACGAGTGATTCGGCGAACTTCATCGCCTGGTCACGCGTGATCTTCGGCGGCATGGGTGGTTCGAGCGGATCCACCACGGCTTCCACGACGACCGGGCCCGGCGTCGCAAGCGCCTGATCCAGGATGCGTCCACAATCCGCCGGGTCTTCGATGCAGAACCCAGTCGCACCGCACGCTTGGGCGAATTTGGCGAAGTCAATCGGCTGCAGCTCGACCCCGAACTCGGGATTGCCGAGAAAGACCATTTGCTCCCACTTGATCTGGCCCAACACGTTGTTCTTGATCACCACCACTTTGACGGGCAGCCTGTACTTCACGCACGTGGCGAGTTCGGCCATGAGCATCGAAAAGCCGCCATCGCCGACGAATGCCACGCTCTGCCGATCGGGATACGCCAGCTGAGCCCCAATCGCGTAGGGGAAGCCGTTGGCCATCGTGGCCAGGTTGCCGCTCAAAGTGAACGATTGTCCCCGTCGCACTTTGATCAGGCGGGCCGCCCACGTCGCGATCGTGCCACTGTCCGAGAAGATCATTGCGTTGTCAGCCAGCCGTTTGCCCAGCTCCCACGCGACCACCTGCGGTCGCATCGGCTTGTCTGTGCGTGTGCCGCGCTCCTCCATCTGCTCCCACCAGTCGCGCATGCCCGACTGGGCCTTTTCCAGGAACGAGCGATCCTCGTTGCGACGAAGCATTGGCAACAGCGCGGCCAGTGTCGCCCGGCTGTCGCCAACCAGGCCAACGTCGACGGCATAGCGGAGCCCAATACGCATCGGGTCGATATCAATCTGGACGGCGCGCGCCTTGCCTGGCTGCGGGAGGTACTCGATGTACGGGAACGACGTGCCGACCATGAGCATCACGTCGCAGTTTTCGATTGCTTCCTGCGACGGCGCCGTACCGAGCAGGCCGATACCACCCGTTGTGTAAGGACTGTCGTCAGGAACCGCGCCCTTGCCGAGCAACGGCTTGACGATCGGTGCACCGAGCACTTCGGCAGCTTGCTCCAGCTCCGGACCTGCATGCAGAGCACCCTGACCAGCGAGGATCACGATCTTCTTGCCGCTGTTGAGCACGTCGGCCGCCTGTTGCAAGCCGCGTGGATCGGGAACGCCCCCGCTACGGCTGCCCACATCTGAGGTGTGGTTGGGCTTGTTGCGCTTCGAGCGCGAGTCGCCCTCTTCCTCTTGAATGTCCGTCGGGATCGTGAGGTGCGACACGCCGTGGTAGCCCAGGGCCGTTCGAATCGCCAGGTCCAGGCTGTTTTCCATATGGGCCTTGCCCATGACGCGGTTGTTGTAGACGGCGACGTCCATGTAGAGCTTGTCCAGCTCGACGTCCTGCTGGGTATGCGTGTGGATGAGGTCGTGGAAGGCCATCCCTGTAATGGCCAGGACAGGGACTCCATCGAGTTTGGCGTCGTACAGCCCATTCAATAGATGGATGCCACCTGGACCGGACGTGGCAAGGCACACCCCGAGTCGACCCGTTACCTTGGCGTAGCCACAGGCCATGAACGCTGCCGCTTCTTCATGCCGCACCTGAATGAAGCGGATCTTGTCTTGATGTGTGCGGAGCGCTTCCATCACGCCGTTGATGCCGTCACCGGGGATACCAAACACGGTGTCGACACCCCAGTCGATCAAGCGCTCAACGAGGACGTCCGAGGTAGTGTCAGCCATGCCCTGTCTGCGGCAAGAGTGATGCCGCGTCGCGCACACGACGTCCGTCCAGAAAAGAGTTTTCTTTCTTAGAGGAATTCGTCGTAGTCTCCGGTCGGCCGGACAACTGACCCGCTGTTCAACGTGAGGCGAGTTACAGCAGCAGCGTGTGGATAAGTTGTGGGCAGACCCGGACCACGGTGGATACTGCGCGGGACGGGGAGCAGCCTCGCCGAGCACAAGCACAGTTGTCCGGCCGTATCCCATCCTTGTGTGCACAGGCCCATGAGCATCGATCTGGATGTCGCGCGAATCCACGTTAAGGCGGGTAACGGCGGCGGCGGCGTGGTCTCGTTCCGCCGCGAGAAGTTCGTCCCGTTCGGAGGCCCCGACGGGGGCGACGGCGGCCGTGGTGGGAGCGTCTATCTCGTTGCTAGACCGGGTGTGTCCACGCTGATCGGCTTTGCGCGACAGCATCAGTTCAAGGCTGAGAATGGGGGGCAGGGCCGCGGTGCACGCCAGCATGGCAAGGCCGGTGAAGACCTGACGATTCCGGTGCCTCCCGGTACGCAAGTGCGATCCGACGACGGGCTCCAGATCGATCTGCTGCGCCCCGGAGACACAGCGATGGTGGCGCGCGGGGGTCGCGGAGGACTTGGCAACACGCACTTTGCCACCAGCACGCAGCGTGCGCCGCGCATCGCTCAAAAAGGCGAACCCGGTGAGGAGCGCTGGCTGGACCTGGAACTCAAGACGATTGCTCAAGCTGCGCTCGTCGGAGAGCCGAACGCGGGCAAGTCGAGTCTGCTCGCGGCGACCAGCGGCGCCCATCCGCGCATCGGCGATTATCCGTTTACGACACTCACGCCCAATCTCGGCGTGGTCGAAGCGCCTGAAGACCAGGACGTGTTCGTTCTCGCAGACGTGCCGGGCCTGATCGCTGGAGCCCACACGGGCGCAGGTCTTGGGCACCGCTTTTTGCGCCACGTGGAACGTGCACCGATCCTCGTTCACGTCGTCGACGCCAGTCGACCCGACGCGGTGGAGGCGTATCAGACGGTGCGCTCGGAACTGGAGGCATACAAGCCCGAAGTGGCCGCAAAACCAGAATTGATCGCGGCCAACAAACTTGATTTGCCTGGCGCCCGTGATGGCCTGGCACGTTTGCAGCATGCGCTGCCAGAGCGCCAGGTCATCGGCACCTCCACGGTGACCAACGAAGGCATACCGGCGCTGCTGCAAGCCGTAGGCGAATTGCTGGCCCGGCAACCCAGGCCAGCAGAGCCCGAACCGGACCACGTGCGGGTGTATCGATTCAGCCCTAGGGAAGATGAGGGCTTCAGCGTGGAACTGGAAGAACCAGGCGTGTACCGTGTCCGCGGGCGACGGGTCGAGCGCATTGTGGCCATGACGGACCTCGACAGTGAACAGGGCACAGACCATCTCCAACGCCAGCTAGATCGCCTCGGCGTGTTCGAAGCACTTGGTCGCGCCGGCGTGCAGGTCGGCGATACCGTGCGTATCGGCGCGTGGGAAACCGAGTGGTCAGTGTGACTGCATGACCTTCTTGCGGCGGCTTTTCGGCGGCGGAGGCGCACCGAGGCCGCAGCCCGACGCCGGGATCTACATTCGTGTGCGCTGTGATGCTTGCGGCGAAATCGTGCAGGCCCGCGTCAGCCCGACCTCAGAGCTGTCACTCGAAGACGACGGCGAGACGTACTTCGTCCGCAAGGTATTGGTCGGCAAGCAGTGCTTTCGTCCGATCGAGGTCCAGCTTCGGTATTCGGACCTGCGCGGCACCGAGGTAAGCCGCGAGATTCGCGGCGGCTCGTCCGTGAATTGACGACCCGCCTCGGCCTGCTCGGCGGAACCTTCGATCCGCCCCACTACGGCCACTTGCTCGCGGCGCAGGAAGTCGCCTGGCACCTGGACCTCGAGCGGGTGCTGTTCTTACCTGCCCGACAGAATCCGTTGAAGCAGCACGAGGCCACCACGGACGCTCACCACCGCTGCGAAATGGTCCGCCTTGCCATCGAGGGCAATCCCTTGTTCGAGCTGTCGCGGCTGGACCTTGATCGGCCGCCCCCGTCCTTCACCATTGACCTGCTGCGC
The DNA here is from genome assembly GCA_019247135.1 of Chloroflexota bacterium. The sequence goes on from JAFAPL010000990.1 coordinate 9,318, forward strand.
GCGCTGGCGAACGAGGCGCGCGAGCTGTTCTTCATCGTCGGCGCCGACATCCTGCCCGAGCTGCCGTTGTGGCATGCGCCTGGCGAGATCTTGCGCCTCGCGCGGCTCGTGGCCGTGAATCGGCCGGGCTCGCCTCAGCCTGACGTGCGCGCACTGGATGCACGTCTGCCCGGCGCTGGGACGCGCGTGGACCTGGTGTCGATTCCTGGCGTAGACATCTCTTCGACCGATCTTCGGCAGCGCGCACGAGTTGGACGTCCGCTGCGCTACTTCACGCCTCCATCGGTCGAGGCGTACATCCAGGAGCATGCTGTGTATGGTCCTGACTGAAGCGGCGGCGGGTGGCGGCGCGCAGCCAGCGCCTCGCGTCCTCGAGCGCCTTGCGGCCCGCGGACGGATCGCCCGGTTGCCGGTCGGCAGCTTCGAGCCAGCTCGCCAGCGCCCTGGCCAGTTCGTCAAGTCCCTCGCGCTCCATGGTGGTGGCCGCGCGTAGTGTGGCCAACGCGTCGTTACGACGGCGTTGCAATTCCGCGAACCGGCGCTACGCCAGCATTACGGCTCCGCCCCTGAGCAGGTCGTCAAGCTTCGTCCAAGGTCTAGTGCCCTATAGTGCTCCACGTGCCGCTGTTCGATCTCCGCGCCCTCGTCGAAGCGGGCCAGGTGCTGGCCTACGTCGTCGTAACGCTCATCATCTTCGCCGAGTGCGGTCTGCTGATTGGGTTCTTCCTGCCAGGAGACAGCCTGTTGTTCACGGCGGGGTTCCTCGCCTCTCAGCACATCCCGAACACGGACACGCCCTTCTTCAACATCTGGCTGCTCAGCGCGTTGTGCGGCATCGCCGCCGCGGTCGGCCCGGCCGTCGGCTACTGGTTCGGCAAGGCGGTTGGCCCGCGTCTTTTCACGCGCGAAGACTCACGTTTCTTCAAGCGCCGACACCTGCAAACGGCACACGAGTTCTATGAGCGTCACGGCGGCAAAGCCCTGCTGCTCGCGCGGTTCATGCCCATCGTTCGTACGTTTGCGCCGATCGTGGCGGGTATGGCCGCCATGGATTACGCCCGCTTCCTCATCTACACGCTGATTGGCGCCGTCATCTGGGCCGTCGGAGTCCTGTGGGCCGGTTATTTCCTGGGCAGCACCATTCCGGACGTCGACAAGTACCTGCTGCCGATCGTCGCAGTGATCGTGATCGTGTCGATTCTGCCGAGCGTCATTCACCTGTGGCGTGAGCGCCAGAAGGGTGACTCAGATGCGCTCCCCGAGTATCGCGCCAACGCGGACCAGGCTGACCCGCAGGTTGTCCTCCGCGACCGCTGATTCCGCCTCCTCGAGGGTCATCCACCGCAGTTGCGCGCCCTCGTTCTCGGGAATGATGGCGTCGGGCTGCGCCGTGCTCAGTCCATACCGCACGTCGGCGTGGTGATGCGCTGGCTCGCCTCTGCCGGCCGGCACCGGCACCACCGCCACTTGCAAGATGCGTGGCCGAGATTCGTCGGGCCAGGCCACCAGGTCCTGCAGGCCCGTTTCCTCGCGTGCTTCTCGCAGCGCGATTGCGAAGGGGTCCGTCTCGGCAGGGTCAGCGTGTCCGCCAACCTGGAGCCAACTGTGCATGCGGTCGTGCCAGCGCAGCAAAACACGCTTCGTTGGCGGATGCACTACTACGGCCGAACCAGTCACGTGCAGCGGAGACGAGCGCGTCCACGGGTCAGCCGATCGCTCCACGAGTGCACGCATGCGCTCGAGGTCGGAGCGCTCTTCGTCAGTCTGCGCCTCGTATGCCGCCAGAACGCTGCGAAGCATCAGACGCGGCTGAGCTGCCGCAAGAGGTACAGCAACTGGCGCTGGTCCGCGGGCCGCAGGGCTGCCACGAGCTCGGCGTTGCCACGTGCAACAACCTGCTCCGCTGACTCGAGCGTTCGACGCCCGGCGTC
>JAFAPL010000137.1 GCA_019247135.1 Chloroflexota bacterium
CATCACACGGTCGACATTAGCTCTCGCGCAATCCGCAGACACGGGGGCTAACCCCTCCTATCCGGACTTATTCCGGTGGCGCCAGTGTCGAAGGTTCGTCAGGCAGTGTCGGAGTTCAGTCGGATCTCCGACCCCACGATGTGCGTAACGCCGCTGCTGTCCTCGGCGTAGTAGGCCACGAGGATGCGGCCGTCTGACAGCTCGACGGCTGTCGGATAGCCGAGATTTGTGTTGCGCAGGTCATCGCGAATGACGAGTTCGTGACGCATGTCCCACGTTTCACCGGCGTCCTGGCTGAAGCAGGCACGAATGCCGAACGGCGGCCGACGATAGCCGTACACGGCCATGAGGCGGCCATCTGATAATGACAGCAAGTGTGCGGGATAGCCCCAGATCGGCAGCTGACGTGCCCGCGTCCACGTCTGTCCGGCATCGGTCGACATCTGCTGAAACAAGAAGCCGGAGGCATCATGCCGTGCGAGCAGGACGAGACGATCCGCGCCAACCCGAGCAACGGTCGGTTCGCTGAGCACGGCACTGTCGCTCACGACCGTCGGAGGCAGCCACGTCCGACCGCGGTCAGTCGAGCGCAGCGTGTACAGAACGCCGCGCGCGTCGTGACTCGCCACCGCTAGCAGCAGCGCGCCGTCAGCGATTTGAACCGGCGGTCGAGGACTGTAACCCCGCCTGAACGGAGCAGTCGAGATCTGCACTGTCTTGTCCCATGTATAACCGTCGTCGGTACTGATTGAGCAACACAGGCCCGCATCCGTGCGCGCCCACGGTAGTTTGGCCAGCGGCCAATCGGCCTCGGACGCAATAGGCGCGGCTTCTCCGAGACCGGAGCCGGCGACCACGAACTCCTCGCCCGCGCCGGCGCGCTTGTGCGCGGTTTCGAGCGGGAACCAGGCGAAGCGCCACTGGATCAGCAGCACCTCACCGCTGTCAAGCTGGGTTATGCTCGGGCACTCAACACCAGTCGTGAGAAAACCGGGCGCCGCACGCGGTTCGCCCCACGTCGAGCCCTCGTCCGTGGACCGAACAACCAGACACAGCGTCCGCGGCTCGTCTGGTGGGTGCAAGAACGGCCTGCGGGGTGGACTCTCGTTGAACGCGACCAGCAGATGTCCGTTCCGCAACCGCGCTATGCACGGATGCGCGCAATACGCACCAGAGTCGCGGTAGATGACGCGATCGGTTCGAGTCAATCGGCGAGGCGGAAGCGTGTGCACATCGCGATCTGGATGGGGTCCGCCTCATCCGTCCATTCGTGATAGGCGCAGACGATCGTTCCATCCTCCAGCTGGCAGACGCTGGGATACCCGATGTGGAGATATGACCCCGGGTGCTCCCAGTTGATCGACGGGTGATTCTTCGGCACGCCGCCATCGCGAATGACGAACTCGTTCTTGCGATCCCAGGTCAGCCCGTCTTCCGAGATGCAGCCGCGGGTTCCGTATGGCGGTCGGCGGTAACCGTACACCATCAGCACGCGCCCGTCCTGGAGGTTGATCAATTCTGACGGATACCCCCAGATGTTCGTCCACTTCGGGCTGGACCAGGTGAACCCTTCGTCCTCCGAAACCACAAACGCGGTGTTCTTCTGGTCTCCGCTCGGATGCGAGTGCGTACGCAGCATGCACACCAGTCGTCCGTCTTGCAGCCGGATGGTCGCGGGCTCGTCGTAGTCGATGATGCTGGCAGGATCGAAAGCAATCGTGGAGTAATACTCCCAGTTATCGCCGCCATCGTCCGACCGCACGAGCGCGGAACGCGATGTCTCCATCGGGTCTTCTTCGCCGTACTGGTGGATGCGACCGTAGACGCCCAGGAGAATAGGCCCATCTGGCATCTGCAACGCTCCCAGACGACAACCAGCGTGCTTCAACGGTCGCACGTTGACAGGTATTGGCCGCGTCCACGTCCGTCCGCCGTCACTCGACTTCAACACATACGTCCCGAGCCAACTGCGCAGCCGATAGGACCACGTCCAGTCGCCAAACTCATCCGTCAGTGGCCGCGTGGCCCAGGAAGGTTGCTCGGGCTTGACGCCGCGTTTGAAAAAGCCCGCGATCGTGAGATTCACGAGCAGGCTCCCGTCCGCCAACTCGGC
>JAFAPL010000250.1 GCA_019247135.1 Chloroflexota bacterium
AGCCGATGAGGATCATCGCTTCTTTGGTTCTGGGCCGGTGGTCGGCATCCTGGTTGACGATGTCGACCGTGCCCGGGCGACGATGGAAGCGGCTGGGATCGAGTTCATCGGGCCGATTCAGCGCCAGCGGGACACCAGCTGGAACCACTTCCGCGGCCCAGACGGCAATGTCTACGAGATCATGAGTCGCGCGCCTGCGGTGCCTGGGTGATCACGCCAGATGAGGGTAGAGGTGCCTGAGCTTGCGGCGGGCCTGGGCGGTGGTGAAGTGCCACTTGATGGTCGGCCGCTGCACGGTTGCTGCGGCCCTCCCAGGCGGCGACCGCGCGAGCCACGGTGGCCAGGTCGGGGAGGTCGGAGGGCTCCTTACTGCAGCAACCCGAGAACATGTCCTGGTGTTTCGGGAGATTGCAAATAGACCACCAGTTCTGTTTTGAACTGAAAACCACGGCTTAGGAGTGCTCGGGAGACGGGCGAGGCCGGGGCTTTAATACGACGGTTGGCGGTTCGAGGCCGCCGGGGACTCCTGATTCCGAACTGCCAATTTTCGTGGCCGATGCCAAATCACCGAGATGACAGGGCTGCGAGTCAGCCCGCCACCACGAAGGAGTAGCCGGCATTCGCCAAGCGGCTAGCTCGCTCGGCGGGTACCACCATTAGCAGCAGTTCGGATCGGGGCAGCCGCAGCACGTGCAGGGCTCGTCGTCTGACGTACACGTGCAGCCGCAGCACGTGCAGCCGTCTTCGCTCGTGACATTGCTTGCCATCTGAATCACCTCCTCTCGTGTGGGTAGCCAGCACGTGCAATCGCCCACGTGGCCACACGTCGGCACGGCTCCCAGCCGCGTCAGCTGATCCCGCAATTCGCCGCGCAGAGTTACGAGCTCCGCGATGCGGCGATCGGTATCCGCCAGCTTGTGCACGATCGCGTGGCGGAGACGGGCGCGCTCGTGGCCGGCATCAGCGGGCTGATCCGTGAGTTGCTGGATCTCACGTAGCGTCAGTCCCAGCGCTTTTGCGCGCTGGATGAAGCCGACCCGCTCGAGGGCGGCGTCGCCGTACACGCGATAACCGGCGTCGGTGCGAGCAGCGGGACGCAGCAGGCCTTCGTCTTCGTAGTAGCGCAGCGTAGCCGTGGAAAGTCCGACCTGCCGCGCCAGCTCGGCGATACGCATGTGCTGATTGCGCACGAAGACCACTGTAAAGCTTCAAGTCCACTTGAAGGTCAAGCGTGCAGCGCCGAGATTATGCGGAGTCAGCCGGCACCGGTCGAACGCTGGAGCTTGACTCAGTTGTGCACGCGTTGTCGCCTCCTCCGCGGCACGTATGAATGCGGACCTCGCGTATCAAACGCTGGCTTCAAACGCCAGGCAGGCGCGGTTAGTCGCTGGTTAGAGGCCGGCTAATCCGCGGCGGGCTTGCGTTCAACGCCCGAGCGGGCGAGTGCCGCCGGTTGGAACAGGCCGCGCATCAGGCCCTCGCGGACAAAGGCCAGCACCTTCGCTCGGGCAGTGTCGGCCGGGACATCGGTCGCCGAGGTGTACTCGCAAATCGCGTCGCCGATGGTTGGCGCCTGATCGAGCATCGCTGCCAGAACGAACCGTTCCTCGGACAACACGACGTCACTGCCGAAGCTGTTCCAGGTGAAGTGCACCGAGCGCTGGGGCTGCGCGGTCGGATCCGGCCGCGGGCGCTCCTCGACCCAACGCGTGGATGGCGCGGTGCGAATCGCCTGATGAAGTAAGTGTTCTTCGCCCAGGGCGGCGACATCAATCGACGCCAGCAGGTTTTGCAGCGCTGTCGCGTCGCCGCCGCTCAGCGCGCGCACCGGAACGGTTGCCGCCAGCCGCGGGAGCGCTCCAGCGCCACGACTGTTCGCGGCGCGCGTGCTCGGTGGCCTCCCGCGACGGACTGCGTCCGAGTCTTCCGGATGCGCGCGTATCAGCACGAGCGCGTGGTGGAACTCGCGGGCGTCGATTGACTCGAGATGGTCGAAGTAGCGCTGGACAGCTGCCCGATAGGCCGGCCCACCCTCAGGTGCTTCGAGCGACGCGTAGCCCATCACCTGCACAACCGGCGTTGGACCCGGTGCGGCCAGGACAAGCAGATCAATTGGAGCATCCCCGAGCACTGGTTTGATCCGAGCATGCAAGGGCTCATCCGGGTGCACGACGCCTTCCATCAGCACCAGAGCTCGACCGCCGGGCTCGAGAACATCGGGGACCTCGCGGATGAGCCGGAGTGCGATCTCTTCACCGGTATGTCCGCCATGCAAGTACGTCACGGCTTGCGATTCCGGCGGTAGGATCACGTACGGCGGCTGCGCCAGAACCAGTGCGAAGCGCCTGCCGGATACCGGCGCGGTCAGGTCGCCGACATGGAACTCGCACCGTCCGGCCAGATCGTTGAGTCGCGCATTGAAGCGTGCCATGCCGATGGCACGCGCGTTGACGTCAGTTCCCACCACAGTCGGAGCCCCTAGACGGGCGGCGACCAGCGCCAAGCTGCCAGGCCCGCAGCCGATGTCGAGAGTGCTCATGGTGACGTGCTCCGGAAGGACCTGCGCGATCTGGCGGGTGGTTCCGGCGGGTGGCATGACGGCATCGCTGCCCGCCGCCGGATCGTCGGCCACGAGCCAGAGGCCGTCGAATGGTCTGAGGTGAAAGTTGGACCGGATCCCGCCATCTGATTGCCTTGCGAGCAGGTGCGCTTGCAGAAGGCTATCGATCAGACTCTCGCCGAGGACTTGCGTGCTCTCCTGCGCATCCAGGGTGTCCGCGTAGGCGAACAGCCGCCCCAACTTCGCGGCGCTGTCGTCGCGGTGGCGGAGGACGTACTGCAGGACCGGCAGGTAGTCTGGCCCGCCGACCTCCGGGACCAGCGCGGCCATGCGCATGATCAGGTCGTCGTCGTATTGGGCTTCCGCACACCGTGCTCGAAGCGCGTGCAACACCTCGCCTGGCACCGCTTCGAGCTTGTCGATTGCTGGCAGCGTCATCGGTTATGTCCGCGAGGGACGCATTGTCGCATGCGGGATGCAGCGGCTACACCAGCGGCCCCGCTACGCGTGGCAAGCTCAGACAGCTTGCTTTTCGTCCTCGGTTTGGCGTTGCAGGTCGTGCAGTGATCATTGTCGGCGCCGCCCACGTGCATCCCACCACTATTGGACATCATTCGCTGTTGCACCACGTGTGTCAGCGCGTGCGTCATCAGCCGCGTGTCGTTCGAGCTCGCATCCGAACGCAGGAAGATATCGTTGCCGGTCGTGAACGCTCGCGCGGTGAGGCGACGGTTGAGCAGGTCCGCATGCGAATTCGTGTGCACGCGTACCTCGTCGAATCCAGATCGGAAAGCTGACTCCATTGACGTTTGCGTCGCGTTGTCGAGCCGCGATCTGTTGCCGCGCATGTCGATGAACTCCGAATGATGCCCAGCCATACGGCGGTCCTGTCAATCTTCAGGGGTGCGAGATCGGGGTCGGTCGCGAGTTTGCCGAAGATGGCGTCGACATCATCCAACAGCCGTCGTGATGGCTTCTAGATGGGCGCGACCGCGAAGCGAGTCAGCTTCGATCCGTGAGCGGAACGCACGCCCGGCGGCGCTCCTCGGGCTCTTGCATATCTAGCGTTTGGAACACGTAAAAGGTGTCCGCAGCCGTCGAGATCGCTCCGACGTTCCCGTCGCGGTCCATCGCGACGGCATTCATCACATTCACCCGTTCGGCGAAGGGGTCTACCAGGTCGCGCAAGTCGATCATTGCGCGGCGCAGCGCTTCGTCGAGTGACAGGCCCTCGCGCATAGAACGCACGATGCTGTAGGCCGTGGCGGATCGAATCGCCATTTCGCCGCGACCGGTGCACGCGGCGGCGCCGTATCGATTATCCGCGTAATTGCCGGCCCCAACGATCGGCGAATCACCGACCCGGCCCGGCCATTTGAAGCCCCAGCCACTGGTGGATACAGCCGACGCGATGTCGCCCGCAGCGTCCCGAACGATCACATTGGTCGTGCCCAGGATGCGGTCGTGCAGCAACTCCGCCCAATCGTGAACCGTGGCCATGTACATTTGATAGCTGTCCGCGTACAGGCTGGTACCGGTTGGCGCGCCGCCCATGATGCGCTCCCGCCACACCGCCTCCGCCTCAGACGTCAGCAACTCCGTTCGCTCGAATCCGTGGCGTTCGGCGAAGAGCTCGGCTCCGACGCCCACGAGCAAGACGTGTGGAGTCTCCATCACCCGCCTCGCGATTTCGATCGGGTGGCGGTAGCCCTTGACGGCGGCGACCGCGCCGGCGGCGAGCGTGCGGCCGTCCATCACGCTTGCATCGAGCTCCACCTCGCCGAGTACGTTGGGAATGCCACCTGTCCCAACGCCATGGTCGTCCCGGTTGTCCTCGACACACTTCACGGCGGCGATCGCAGCATCCATGGCCGAACGGCCGTCGCGAAGGGCGGCGATCGCGGCTGGTAAGCCGACGCGAGCGTTGGCGCTGCCGAGTACGAGCGGAACAATCACGCATACATCATGGCACGGCCGCATGCTCGCCCGAGCGCGCGCGCGACGGTTTCTCGATCAAGTGATCGGTTGCCTCGAAACGCTTCAATCAAGCGATTGATTGGCTCGCTTGGATTAATCAAGTAATTGATTGCCTGCCGCCCGTCGATCAACTGATCGATTGGCCTGAGTTGACGCGTCAATCAACTGATTGATTGGCTCGGTGCGGGATCGACAAGTGATTCATTGGTATGAGTCGCCGGGGCCCGAGAGGGTACCCTGCTGGCGATGAGCGATGACCGTCTCGCCTCGGCGGCCCGCCGGCTGTGCCAGCAGCGTGATCGGCTCGAGCCATTTGACGGTTTTCCCGCGGACGAGACGCCCGTCGACGAGGCGCAGGCGTACGCCATCCAGGACATGCTGCACGCATGCCTGAGTGCGCGCGGCTGGGGGCCGCTGGTCGGCTACAAGATCGGGTGCACGACACCTGTGATGCAGGCGTTTCTCGGAATTCCCAACCCGTGCGCGGGCGGCATCTTCGCAGGCAGCGTCCGCCATGGCGAGGGCGAGTTCGAGCACGACCGCTTCGTCCGGGTCGGAGTCGAATGCGAGGTCGCGGTGATCCTGGGTACCGATCTGCCGGCCGAAGCCGCGCCGTTCGATCGCAGTCGCGCAGCCGCGGCGGTCGCGGCATGTGCGGCGGCAATCGAGGTGGTCGACGACCGGTATCGCGACTACCGAGCGCTGACCACGCCGACCCTCATCGCCGACGATTTTTTCGGCGCAGGCTGTGTGTTGGGCACGCCCGTCGCCGGGTTCGACCCGTTCGCGCTTGCGCGGACGTGCGCGCACATGGTGATCGACGGCCAGACCGTCGGCAGCGGCGTCGGCTCCGACATTCTGGGTGAGCCGCTCGATGCACTGGTCTGGCTGGCGGAGTCTCTCGCCCGACGCGGTGCTGGTTTGCAGCGGGAACAGGTCGTGCTGCTCGGGAGTCTCGTGCAAACGCACTGGGTGGGACGCGGTGCGGACGTGTGGATCACCAATGACGCGCTTGGCGAGGTCCGCGCGCACTTCAAGTAGAAAAGTCCGCGCTCGGCGCGAGACGTTGCCGCGCGATCAGTTCGCCCGTGCTCTGGCCTTCTTCGAGTGTGAGTTCGAGTCGATCGACCCACTTGACGCTCGAGAAACACTGGCCGCCTGGTATGACCAGTCGCCATGGACCGCCGTGCTGTATCGGCAGCGGCACGCCGTCGAGCATGTCGCACAGCAACACGCGTTCTGCCTGGGCCAAAGGGAGTGAAATGCTGTAGCTGCCCGACCAGACGTGGACGAAGCGTGCGGTTGCGAGCGGCCGAGCGCGAGCAAGCACGTCGGCGAGACTGATCCCAGTCCAGCGCAGGCCGGGCACGGTCCAGCCCTCCTCACACGTGAACGGCTCTTCAAGCGTCACGTGCTCAGCCACGGCGAGTTCGCCGGCGTCTACGGTCAGTTCGCGCTCGACAAGCCCGTGGATCCGTATCGACCCGAGTGCAGTCTGGCGCACACGGTCAGGTACGGGGTGCTCGGGCAAACCGCCACGGATCTGCATATGTTCAAGTTTGACACACATGTCAGCCTGCGGAATGTCCGGCAATGAGAAACAACCCGGTGATCGCCGCGGTCAGGACGGCGAGCCAGCCGATCACGAATGCCATCATCGACATACACCCGGGCCGCTCGCCCGACCCGGCCAGCCGAGCATGCGCGACGAACGCAACCACCGCCACGATGAACGCGCCCGCGAATGTGCCCAGGATCGCCGGGGTTTCCATAGGTTTGAGATCGCTAACGAACGCACAGCAACAACTCGTGGCTGCTCAGGCCACCAGTCGGGCGGCGTCCTCGCTTTCGAGCCACTCGTCAAACGTGGGACCTTCCAGGCGTGCGTCAGGACCGGGCAGCGTTGCGCCGAACGGAACAGCCGGATCAGGATCGACCGCGACGACGCGCATTGCGAGTCCATATCGTTCAACAAAGCGAGCAGCGAGTGCCACCAGGTCCGCCTCCTCCGGCCCGCCCAGGTCCGTCGCTCTCCCCAGCGGCGGTCCGCCGACGAGTTGTACGAGGACCTTCGCCACGCTGCGGGCGGCGACCGGACGCACACGCATGCTTCGCACGTATGCGACATCGTCTCGGCGATTCCTGTGGAGCATCTGGACTGCATACTCGTGGAACTGCGTTGCCCGCAGGACTGTGGCGGGCACGGGCCCGGCGAGCGCGATGTGCTCCTGACGCAGCTTGGCTGCGTAATACTTGCTTTCGGGCGCGCGTTCGAGACCAGTGATGGACAGGATGATGATGTGACCGACACGGTGCGCCGCCCCACCAGACTGCAGTCGAGTGGCGATGTCCGAGAAGAACTCCATCGCGGTGTTTCGCTCGTCGGCGCCGGGATTGGTCACATCGACGATCGCCTCAACGCCGTCCAGAGCAGAATCCAGGTTCCGACCACTCCGCAGGTCGACTCCATGGGATCGACTCAATATGACGATGTCATGTCCGCTCCGCTGCGCGGCATCGACCACATAGCGGCCCACCAGCCCGGTTCCACCCGCTACTGCAATTCGCACTATTTCATTCTCTGCGGAATTGAAAGAATGTGCCGATGACGCAGCCCCTGGAACCACTGCGCCTCGAGTTCGACGCGGACGAGCTCGTGGTCATCGCACAGCGACTCGGCGTGTCGGCGCGCCTGGATGTTCCCGACACGGATTCGCTACCAGCCGCGCGCGTGGCAGCCGTCGAGCGAAACCTGGTCGAGCGCGGCGTGCTCGGGCCTGACACCAACGGGACAATGCGCGTGGATACCGCGGTCGGAGCCGTTCTGGGCACGTGTGCGTTTCCGAGCTTCAGCATCGTCGTGACTCGCACGGGTCTGCACGGCTCTTCAACATGGAGCATTCACTACCTCGCGCACATGGCGGTTGAACGGCGCAGCCTGGCGGACGAACGCACCGTGTTTACAGGACTGGCTTCCGTCGGCCAGGTGGTGGACCGATTGGGGACCGCTCTCCGTGTCGGCGATCAGCCACGACCGGCCGGCGAGTTGATTGGCATGCAGCGGAGTACCGTCGAAGCGGTGCGGGTCGCGGCGGTCAGGGGCGAGCGGAGGCAAGCAGTTGAGCTGCTGACTGGAGCGGGAGTTCCGGCTGAGTCCGCGCGGGTGCTTGCGCAGGCGCTTGGCGAAGCTGACGAGATCAGTCACCTGGTTGCGCTGCGGCACGAGGTTGCGGGGCAACACGCGACTCCGGTGCGCGGCGTAACGCTGGTGCGTGGGCGGACGGGGTTCTGGGGCTTTGTGCAGCCGGCGGCGGATTCCGATGAAAGTTACGGTGCGCCACTGTCTGGAGTGGAGGTGCGTGCTCTGCTGACCGCCATCGTCGCCCTCGGCCTGCCAGATTAGGAGCCGCTGGCTTTTCGGAAGTGATACACGGTGGGATACGGGCCGGTCCTCGGAGGGCCGATCTTGATCTCCCAGCCGTCGATCACCACAAGCTGGTCGTATTTGATCTTTTGCGCCTGAGCTTTCGCGAGCACCGCGCGCAGGTTCGCCAGCTCGATCTGGGATTCGACAGGGGCCGTAGCGGATGGTGTGCTGGCGACGTAATCCTTGATGTGTTCTGTCGCATTTGGAGTGACGTGAAAATATGTCCCGCCCACTTCGACATTGAACGACCTGGGTATCTTCGTGGCCGGCCAGTTTGCGTCGGTGGGCTGGATATGGTCCCAAACGGTGGCGGAGGGGGCGCCGACGCGCGCCGGCGGGACGTCGGGTGGGGCGGGCTCCGGGTTGGTTGGCGGACTCGGCAGGCGGTCCTTGAAGACCCTGAACAGCTTCGGTCCGGCCAGCCAGATAATGCCTGCCGCGCCGGCGCCGATCTTGCCGTTCGCGAAATCCTTGAACGGTTGGGTCACCCCGTGCAGGAACGCGCTGGGCATCTTACTGACGATGTCGCCCGTACTCGGCCCGGGCAGCAGCGGACCAGGCCCCTGGAGTGGATGACTCAACCCGCCCTGGGAGATGAAGTTTATCCCGTTGACCGTGTCGCGAAAGGCTGCCGCGCCGAGCTGAGCGATGCCTTCGACCGAGCCCTTGCCGTCCTGGAACAACGTGGAGCCGAAGCCTGCCGCCTGGTCGGCGGTCCAGCTCGCGGCGTCGCCGAGTCCGTTGACTGCGCCATTGAACAGGCCGCCAATCGAGAAGCCGCCCCCGTCGTTCGGGGACACAGGCGGGGGCGGCGCGGCGAACGGCTTGTAGCCAAGCTGGCCCAACTGGATCTGGTCGATCAATGCGAGCTGCTGTTGGCGCGCCAGGTCTTGCCAGCCAGGGGGCAGCTCTGCCATCAGCTGCCGCCATTCCATATTCGGGTTCGGAAACCCTTGCAGGTTGCCCGACGGACTGAATCCGAAGGGAATCAGGGGTAGACCAGCAATGGCGCTGAACGGCGTGTCGACCATGTCGACGAGCGCTGCGCGACGTTCGAGGTCCCAGGCAAGCGTGTCGAGGTCGGCCTCGAGTCCGTCGAGTGCGCCCTTGACGCCAGGCCACATGCCAGTAGCGGCGCCAGCATCCCAGCCGGTCGGATCGATACTGGCGATGATGGCCGCGGCTCGCCCCTCCGCGCTTTGGACGCGAGAGCGTTGATTACGTGCCGCGTTTGCGAGCCTGCGGAGCTCACCCGCGTCGACTACAACTCGGTCCGACCCCGTCATGACAGCCTCCGTTGCCTTCAGGCTACGGGCAGGTGTGCCACGGACGCCAGTCGGCACGATTCGTATACCCTTTGGTGCGTACCTGTGCCTGTCCTGATCGACGTCATGCCCACTGCTGATCCGGCCCGTCTGCGCGAGCAGGCGCGTGAGCTGCGCGCGGTTGCGGATGAGCTGGATAGCGCCGCCAACGGGTACGTCGGCGGGACGTCGGGGTTGACCTGGCGCGGGCAAGCGGCCGATGAGTTCGGGCAGTACGTCCGCGACTATCGAAGCAAGATACGCGGGCAGTCCGGCCAGCTGCGGGCCATCGCGGCGGCCATGCTGAAGGGGGCCGCCCAGATCGAGGCGTATCGCGCCTCGATCGCGAAACTGCGCGCCCAACTTGCGCACGGGGGCGCTCACTAGACCCGCGACAACACCACCGCTGTCACGACGTAGCCGCCGCGGATCAGAAATCGGCCCGAGAAGCTGACGCTGTCGCTGAGAGGCGTGTGGTGGAGCACGTTCGCGTGAAACAATTCCGACGCCAACTCGATGCTGACGACTACATCGTGAAAGGCGAGCCAGCGTTCGGTTAGTGGAAACCAGGCTTTGAAGATGCTCTCCTTCGCGCTGAATAGAAGTCTGGCGAAGTGAATGCTGAGCGGGTGATGGGCGACATTTTCCAACCACTGAAGCTCGGCCT
>JAFAPL010000365.1 GCA_019247135.1 Chloroflexota bacterium
CGTCGCGCGGGGTCGGCAGGAATGCCACCGCGATGACCAGTGCCGCAGCCAGGAGGGCGAGCCAGCGCCGGTTGACACCGATGGTCTCGCCGAGCAGGGGCACTGAGTTGAAATCGTGTGTGTAGATAGGTTGCACGGGACTTCTTCTCTTCAAACTGGTGTGTCACCAGCCTGCGGTGACGCCGGCTTGTTGGCGACACGCCCGGCCCACGCTTTGGCCACGGCGCGACCACGCTAAGGCGGTCGACGCCCTGCGGAGTTCAGCCGAGCGCGGCCTGGATTGCCCCGTCCAGGCTCAGCGCCTCCCCGGCCGCCCAGGCCGCCGCGAATCGCGGCTGGCCGAGGTGCGCGCGGACCTCGTCGATGGCACGCGCCTGCTCCTCGGCGTCGCTTGCCGCGTACCTGACCCCGACCGACGGGGCGAGCCCGCTGGCGGCGGCGAGCAGGGTCGCCGCGCGCTCGAGCTGGCCCCGAGCGGCCGCGACGGCGCCCAGGCCGACCAGGCAGCGCACCACACCGCTGCTGATGTCGAGATCTCGCCAGTGCGCAAGCGCCTCCGCGTAGACCTGCTCGGCCTGATCCAGCGAGCCCTCCCTCAACGCGGCCTTGCCCAGGCTGAGCAGCGTTTGCGCCAGGCCGCGCACGTCGCCGGTGTCGCGGAAGAGCGGCACGCACTCGTCGTACAGGGTTCGCGCGGCAGCGTACTCACGGCGGTCTAGCAGGACGGCGGCCAGAGCACGGACCACGACGCTGCGGCCCCACGGATCGCGCAGCTGCTCGAACTGCTCCAGGCTCTCGCGATACAGCGCTTCGCCGGCCGACACCTCGCCCAACAAGATCTGCGCCGCGCCCGCGTTGGCCAGCGTGAACGCCTCCGCCCAGCGGTCGCCGGTCGCTCGGCAGAGCTCGAGAGCGCGCTGGTAGTGACTCAGCGCGGCCCGCGCCTCGCCCAGACTCGTGCTGGCCAGCCCCAGCATCGACAGACCCATGGCTAGTCGCCAATCCCCGTGCCGCTGTAACAACGCGATCCCGCTGCGCATGGCCTCGCACGCCGCGGCCGCGTCAGTCTGGAACAGGGCGCTGCCACCGAGCGCAAAGAGCGCCCGTGCCCTCCCCGGCGTCGTCGACTCGGGTGTGCGGGCCAGCAGCCGCTCGGCCCACATCCGCTCCTCCTGAAGTCGGCCGCGCAGGTAATAGAACCACGCGAGGCTGCCCACCAGGCGCTGGCCCAACTCGGGATCGCCTTCCTCGGTGAGGCTCCACGCCAGAGCCGCGCGGACGTTGTCCAGCTCCACGTCCAGACGCTGGAGCCACGGCGCCCGATCGGCGCTCATCAGGTGGGGCTCAGCCTCCTCCGCCAGCGCCAGGAACACCGCCGCGTGCCGGCCGCGGACCTCGGTTGCTTCGCCGCTGGCCTGCAGCCGCCCCAGGGCGTGCACACGGATTGTCTCCAGCAGACCGAAGCGCGCTTGGCCGCCAGCATCGGCCGTGGTCTGGATGAGACTCTGCTCGACCAGGGCGGCCAGGCCGTCGAGCACGGACGTCTCGGCTTCAGGATCCACGCCGACCTGCTCGGCGGCGCTCAGTGTCCACCCGCCGGCGAAGACGCTCAGGCGTCGAAACAGGCGCTGCTCGGCGGGGCTCAACAGGTCGTGGCTCCAGGCGATGGCGTCGTACAGCCCGCGATGCCGCGCCGGCGCGTCGCGCGGCCCGCGGCCGAGCACCGGCAGCTCCTGCCGCAAACGGGCGAGCATAGCCGCCGGCGGCAGGACCGCCACCCGGGCGGCAGCCAGCTCGATGGCCAGCGGCAGGCCATCCAACTGGCGGCTGATCGCAACCACGGCCGCGGTGTTGTCCGCGGTAAGGGCAAAGCTGGGCTGCACGGCCTGGGCCCGCTCGAGGAACAGGGCCACCGCGGGCGACCCGAGCGCTGCCTCCAGTGTGGTGGCCTGGGCGCCCTCGGGCACGCGCAACGGCTGCACCTGGTAGCTGCGCTCGCCGTGCAGGCGTAGCACGCTGCGGCTGGTGACCAGGGCGGCGACCGTTGGGCAGCGAATCAGCAGCTCGGTGATCAACACCGCCTGGCTGAGGAGGTGCTCGAAGTTGTCCAGCACCAGCAGCAGGCGCCGATTGCGTAGCGCCTGGGCCAGGCCGTCGAAGAGCGGGACCTCGCCCACTTCCGGGACGCCGACGGCCTGGGCGATGGCGGCGCTGACCAGGGTCGGGTCGCGCACTGCCGCTAGGGGCACGAAGACGACGCCGTCCGGGAACTGATCGCTCAGCTGGGCGCCGACCTGGACGGCCAGGCGCGTCTTGCCCACGCCGCCCGGTCCGCACAGCGTGAGCAGACGCACGTCCGGACCACGCAAGAGTTGCTCGACGGCCTGCACGTCCTGCTCGCGCCCGAGCAGCCGGGTGAGGTAGCCGGGGAAGGCGG
>JAFAPL010000548.1 GCA_019247135.1 Chloroflexota bacterium
ATGGCGTCCGCACCGACGCCATCCAGGAAATTCGAGCGGCGAGTCCGTTGGAATCGCAGACCCAGGGCATACAACCCTGGAGTGGGCGTAATTCCGCCCGTGTGTATCAGCTCCCGATCTGCGTTGAGCACCGGTACGTCCAGCCACTGGTAGTCACGGCGGTAGCCGGTGGCCCAGATGACCGTCGATACTCCAGCGTCGCGGAGATCCAGACAGCGCGCGGAATCCGCCGAGTGAAGTGGAACGGGCGGCTCTGAGGGAAGAACTCGTTCGGGCAGGCGGTTGGCCTCAATATATCGATCGATGCGCGTCAGCACGCGGCACAATCGCTCGTCCGCGGCTGAGGTCGTGCGAGGCAGGTCATCGGCGAAATGCGCCCTCCGCCCATCGACGAACTGCAAGCGACCGAGCAGGCTCACGCCATCGGCCGCGAGTGTCGGCAAGTCGACGTCGGCGCAGTCGGAGCGGCCGATCAACTGCATGGACGGCTCGCGCGGGCCATCCGTGGGCGACGGGATGTCGTCGATGCGTCGATCGAGTGTGCCGGTCCGTTCCAGCCACCAGAAGATGTCGCGACCTCGATACCGACGCGGCACGCGCGAGTGTCGGCCAACCGCGATATACACGGGGCGTCCAGCGCGGCGCAGCTCGTAAGCGAGCTGTACACCGGTAGCGGAGGCGCCCACCACGAGCACTCCACCGTCGCGCAGCTGCTCCGGGCGTCGGTAGTGAGTCGGCGTGATCTGGTCGATGGACGGATGGAGATGTCTGGCCAGTGCCGGTATCGCCGGCCGTTGACTCCAGCCGGTCGCGATGATCACATTGCTCGCACGCCAGACTTCACGGTTGGACACGACCTCGAATTGGGCGCCACTCCGCCGGACCTGTTCCACGATGGTGTGCTGGTGCAACGGAGCGGCGAACGAGCCACCGTACGCCGCCAGAAATGCAGCCGCTTGAGCGGCCGTCATGTAGCCATCTGGCTCTGGGCCGGAGTATGCCCAGTGTGGTAGACGCGTCATCCAGTTGGGTGTGAGCAGCCGCAGCGAGTCCCAGCTCGCCGAAAGCCACCGCTCGCCTAATCGACCGCGTTCGATCACCACATGCTCGTGGTTCGCTGCCGTGAGGAGACGACTGGCGGCAAGACCGGCTTGCCCCGCCCCGATAACGATGGTGTTGGTGTTGGTGTCAGGCATGGCGTACTCGAGGCCCCCGTCCAGGAACCGAGCCTGAGGCCCGGTTCCTGGTGAGATGCTTCTCGAATCTGATCAGGCGGCGAGGACGTCGATCGACACCGGCACGCCCCTGGTCAGCACGTCGTACACGGCCGAACGCTGGCGGGACTGCTCAACGACCTGGCGCAACTTCTCCGGATCATCACCCTTCACGTCGAAGGTGACCTTGATCTGCTCATAGCCGTTGCGGACCTCGGACGAAAGGCCAAGGATGCCGAGCAGATCGATGTTGCCCTCGACCGTGGAGCTGACTTCCGTCAGCTTCACGCCGCGCGCCGCGGCGATGTTTGCCACGCCCGCGGTTAGGCAGGCAGCCAACGCATGCAAGAGGAACTCAACCGGTGTCGGACCGTTGTCTTCGCCGACAAGAATGGCAGGATGGTCGGCGTCTGCTGAGTGGGCGACTGCATGGTTCATCTCCTGCTGGGCGCCAAAGAAGCCCTGGATCGTGGACTGACTGTGTGTGCCGGAGACCCAGCGGTTGCTCGTACGGAACTGGAATTTCGCCAGCTCCGGATTAGCCTTGATCGCATCGATCGTCGCAAACAGGGTCGTGGTGTTCACGCCATTGCGAATGGCGGGGTTGGTCGATGTGGTATCGCTCACGTTAGTGTGCGTCTCCCTCTGTCGAATCGGGCCTGGTTGACCCGACGCACACAATGCGGCACGTCCCCCGCCAGGGAACAGGCAAAACTTACATGGCGCAGAACAGTTGCAAGTTTTGCTCGTCCGTCCTCCACTGTAGCTGCATGCCGCCCCGACTCGTTCCCGAGCTGTACTGCTCCGGCAGGTCAGTGATCGCAGTCACCGAATCGCCGCGCCAGCCGCGATGAACGGCCGTGGCTTGCGTGCGACCGACAGCCGAGGCACCGGATACCTTTAAGTCATCCAGGAGGTCGCATCATGTCCCAACAGAGCCAACAACCGATGCTCGTCCCGGCGCTGTTCGCCAGTAGAGAACGTGTCGAAGCCGCCGTGGCGGAGCTGCGTCGCTTCGGGATCGCCGAGGGCGATATCGGCGTGGCCGTGCCCGAGCCGGGTCGCTACCAGCACCGCGAGCCCTCCGACCGCGAGGTCGTGGAAGCGGTAGGCAGAGGTGCCGCAACGGGGGCCCCACTCGGCAGCATCGGCGGTATGGCGCTCGTCGGCCTGACTCTTGGCGAGGCCGTGGCGCTTGGCGTCGGCGGGCTGCTGGTCGCGGGCATGGGCGGCCTGGTGTGGGGCGGCGTCATCGGCGGACTGGTGGGCGTGATCACCCGCGTCCGCCGCCGCCCCGAGGAGGACCGCTGGTGCGAGGTCGAGCTCGGGAGCGACGACGCGCTCGTCGTTGTGCGGGTCCGGGACTGGTCCCAGGAGCCCAGGATTGCCGCGTTGCTCAAGCAGACCGGCGCGCGCGCCGTCCTCGACCAGCTCGCGCTCGATAAGGACTGGCACGAGCTCGAACTGGAGCACCCTTCGGGTCAGGAGACGCCTCCGCGTCCTTGACGCGGTCGAGACGCCCGAGCGGGCACTTCATACTGGCACGTTGGTTGCGCCCCTGGAGGTCATGGCAAGCGAGCAATGACTTTCTGGCGCGGGTTTCTTGTGTCTGATCGGGCAACGACTACTGGCCCGGGTGCACCGCGACCGTGACCGTTACAGAGAACGTGCTCCAGCACGAGCCCGTCGAGATAGAAGAGCGCGCCGAGGGTCTGGGGTCTGCACGGCTGGACCGTTCCCTCGTCAATATCCTGCTGACGGCTGTCATCGGAGGGGGTGAGGTCTCGATCGGCGTGCTGGCGTCCATGGCAGTGCTTGGGGCCATCCTGGAAGTCGCCCCGGATGTAAACCTCTACGTACCGCTGGCGCTGGCCGGACTCGTGTTCCCGATCGGCTTCATCTTTGTGATTCTCGGCCGCTCCGAGCTGTTCACCGAGAACTTCCTCATACCCGTCGTGTCTACCCTCAGAACCGAGAGAGGGCCTGCGCCTCTGGCGAAGCTCTGGGTGGTCTCCTGCCTCGGAAACATGATCGGCTGTGGCGGAATCGCGGCGCTACTGCTGGTGCCTGAGGCGCTCGGAGAGCCGATCAGGCAAGGGTACGCCGCCTACACCAACTACAAACTCGGGTTGCCGCTGTACGCGGTCTTCGTATCCGCGCTACTCGCGGGTGGGGTTATGACCACATTGACCTGGGCGTTGGTCTCGGTCGAGCATACGGTAGCGCGCATCCTGGTGATCGGCGCAGGTGGGTACGTCTTGATGGCAGCCAACCTGTCACACTCCATCGTGAGTGCCTCCGCACTGCTGGTGGGATTCGGCTCGACCCCGCACAGCCTCACGGAGGTTGTGGACTTTCTCATCGTCGCGATCGTTGGCAATCTGATCGGCGGGGTGGGCTTCGTCACGCTATTTCGGTTCGCGCAGGCACGCCAGCAGGAATGATGCAGCGGAGCCTCAGGGCTCAAGTGCGCATGCGCGGATCCAGCGCGTCGCGCAGACCGTCGCCCAGAACGTTCACACTGAGCACCAGCAGCGAAATCGCCAGCCCTGGAAATGTCGCCAGCCACCACGCCTGGCGCAGGAACTGGCGCCCGTCGTTCAACATGCCGCCCCACGTCGGCACACTGGCACCAACACCCAGGCCGAGGAACGACAGCGCGGCTTCGGCGATGATCACCGTGCCCATCTCCAGTGTGGCCAGCACCAGCACTGGCGCGAGTACGTTGGGCAAGAGGTGCCGCGCGACCACGCGCGCTCCACTCGCACCAACCACGCGCGCGGCGAGCACGAATTCGCGTTCAGACAGCGAGAGTACTTCGCCACGCACAACCCGACAGTAGCTGACCCACCCGGTCAACACGAGTGCGAGGATCAGGTTGACCAGGCCCGGGCCGAATGTAGCACTCAATGCGATCGCGAGCACGAGCGAAGGGAAGGCCATCCAGACGTCCAGCAACAACATCAGCAGGGCGTCGGTCCGACCACGTGCATACCCGGCGATCGCGCCCAGACCACTGCCCAGCAGTGCGCACAGGCCGACCGTTACCAGACCGACGGTGATCGATACACGCGCTCCAAACACCAGCCGACTGAAAATGTCGCGCCCCAGATTGTCAGCACCGAGCACGTGCGCACTGGTCTCATCCAGGAAGGCCGGTGCTTTGAAGCGTTCAGTCAGAACCTGTGCGTCTGGATCATGCGGCGCTAGCAGCGGCGCTGCGATCGCCACCAACACGAACCCGATATAGATGCAGGCCGCGAATGCGGCCGCACGATTACGAGAAACGAATCCGCGGGTCGAGGACGTGGTACACGACATCCGTCAGCACGTTGAATACGATGCGCGTGAGCGCAAAGCACAGCACAATGCCTTCGAGCAGGAAATAATCGCGGGCGCCGATCGCCTGTACGGTTAGCCGGCCAATTCCTGGCCACGCGAAAATGGTCTCGATCACCACGGCTCCCCCCAACAACGTACCGGCTTGAATCCCCACGACCGTGACCACCGAAAGTAGCGCATTGCGCAGCATGTGCCGGAGGATCACCACACGCTCGGCGAGACCCTTCGAGCGAGCACAGGTGATGTACTCCTGACGGGTGACTTCGAGCATGCTCGAGCGCATCATCCGCGTGGTAACCGCCGCGAGCGAGGTTCCGAGGACCAATGCCGGCATGATCAGGTGCGCCAGGGTATCCTGCAGTGCGTCTCCATTGGCCGTGAGAACGCTGTCCAGAAGGTAGAATCCGGTGACCGGTTGGAGGTCTGCGTTGTAGTCGATTCGACCGGATGCCGGCAACCAGTTGAGCGTCACCGAAAACATCAGCACCAGCAGGATCCCGATCCAGAAGCCTGGCATTGAGACACCGAGGACGGCAAGCAACAGCCCCAGCCGGTCGATCGGACCATGGTGATGAATGGCGGCGAGAACTCCGATTGGCAGCGCGATCACGAGCGCGATGAGGAGACTGCACACCGCCAGCTCGATGGTCGCCGGCAACGCGTCAAGAATGACTGGCAGGACGGGCTGTTGGAGCATGAACGAGCGTCCGAAATCGCCCGTGAGCAGATGCGTCATGTAGCTGACGTATTGCGCTGGCAAGGGCGCATCCAGACCCCACTCCGCGCGCAAACGCTGCAGGTCCGCCGCGGAGGTCCCCTCGCCCTGCAGCATGATCGCGACTGGATCGCCGGGCACCAGGCGAATCAGCACGAACGTCAGCAGCGACACGCCGAACAGCACCGGCACCAGCAGCAGCGCGCGCCGCAGCAGGTACCTCAGCATGCCCCGCTTAGCCTACGGACACTTTGTTGAGAAACATGTATGCATCGGCGCGTGGGACGAAGCCTTTCACCGTGGATCGTGCTGCCGCGAGCGACGTCGGCTGCCACAGAAAGATCCACGGTGCATCATTCACGATGCTCTTGTAGATGCCCGTGAGCAACTGCTTGCGCTGATCAAAATCGAAGGTGAAACGTGCATCGTCGATCTGCTTGTCGAGATCAGGCCGCGAATACCAGGTGTCCTTGAACTGCTCCCGTTGGCTGGAAGAGAAGTGACGATAAAACGTCACCGCGCCGTCGGCGGCCGAATCACCCCAGTTGTTCAGGTACATCTCACAGTCACCGTTGTTGATCTTGGTGGTGAGCGCACCAAGCTCCATCACGTTCACCGTGATAGTGACGCCCAACGCTTTCAACTGACCGGCGAGCGCCTCAGCGATCTCTTTCATTGGCGCGGTAGTGTCCATCGTGGCTGAGAATCCGGACTCCGCCCCGCCCTCCTTGAGCAGCGCCCTCGCCTTGTCCAGGTCGAAGGTGTACGTGACGCTCGGGTCGTAACCGCGCGATTCAGGGAACAACGGGCCGGAGATCGGGACCGCCAGGCCGGCGATCACACTGTTGATGAGACTGGACTTGTCGACCGCGTAGTTCATTGCCTGGCGAACCTGAACCGAGTCCATCGGCTTGAGTTTGTTGTTCAGACCGACGTAGTGGACCGTGGTACTCGGCGCGGTGAGCGCCTGCAGGTTCGGGTTAGATTTTACTTGAGAAAACGATGCGGGCGGGACTTCGGCGGCAATATCGATGCCGCCGGACTCCAACTCGGCCATCATCGTGGACGGATCCGCGATCGGGCGGAAGATCAGTGTCTGGACGAGCGGCGCGCCTTCCCAGTAGTTCGCGTTGGCGGTGAGTACGACCCGCTCGTTCTTGCGCCACTCCTGAAACTTGAACGGACCCGCGCCGATCGGCTTTTGAAAGAAGGCGTCGCCCTGGGCTTTGACCAGCGCCGCGGGTGTGATGGAGTGGTAATTCAAGTATACCAACGTAAGCGGATCAGGTTGCTTCGTGTGCACGATCACGGTCGAGTCGTCGGGCGCCTCGGTCGCCGCAACCATGTCCAACAATCCTGCACGCGGCGCTTTCAGCGCCGGGTCAAGCGTCCGGTCGTAGCTGAATTTGACGTCTCCAGCAGTCACCGGATTGCCGTCGTGGAACTTTGCGTTGCTACGCATCTTCAAGCGATAGGTGGTGTTGTCGACCACCTCCCACGACTCCGCGAGTCGGCCTTGCGGCTGTAAATCGTCGGTGCGGTGAACGAGCGAGTCGTACAGCATCTGGTGGATGTTTTGCGTCTGGCGAGCGCGGTACATGATCGGGTCGAGCGTGACCATGTCAGCCGTCTGAGCGACAACCAGTTGCGAGCGCGCAGGCGGGGCAGGCGCCTGGCCGGTGGCGGCCGCCGCCGGCGCACTCGTCGGCCCGGGCGCGGCACTCGGCGCTCGGGCGCATGCCGACAGTGCCAGGGTCCCGACGACCCCGCTTCCAATTCGCAATAGAGCTCGCCGTGAAATCCGGTAGGCCATACCTTCACTCCCCCCGAGCCGCGCCAGGCAACGGCATGTGCTCGTCCCACGGAATGGGGATCTCCAGCAGCGGGACGTACTGCTGGCAGCCGTACACGTCCGCATCGCCTACGTCACCACTCGAAAATGGCCGGCGTATGGAGATCTTGATCGCGGTGCCGGGGCGATACTCCACGAATTGAAAAATGCGCTCCGGTGGGATGCCGTACAGTGCCGCGACCGACTCCTTCGTGATCGCCCCCGATTCGACTACCCACTCGTATGTTTCGGGTTCGTCGAAGATGATGTCCATCGTGTAGTAATGGGCGCCGGCGTTCTTGCTGCGGATGGTGCGCGCCAGACGGTGCAGCGGGACATACGTGCGGCCCATCAGCCGATCTCCTCAACAGCTACACGGAACAACTCCAGCGGATTCGAGACCGGCAGCAGATGGTCGACGGTCCAGCGATAGGCAGGCTGACCGCGCAGCACTTCGTCGCGCAGCATGGCGATGCCGCCGGCCGTCGCTTTCTGGCCCGCAAAGGTCGGGAAGAGCAGTCGATACAGCGTAAAGCGGGCGATGAGGTCCGCGATCTCCTGCGTCCGGGCAACGACCTCCGTGACGATGCAGATTTCATGCGAGCGCACGTCCTTCAATGGCTCCAGGTCGCCCATGACGCCGTGCTTCCCGTACTGGTGGAACAGAATGCGGTAGTCTTTTCCGTCCTCGAGCTGTCCATATTTCTCGCGCGTTTTGTCGCGAACGCTGTCGAGCACCCAATCCAGGCTGGCGATCGCGATCGGATCGCGCACGGCACCAATCGTCAGCGCGCGGTAGCCCACCAGGCCGGCCCCCTCGAGCTTGAGTCGATACTCCGGGTCGTCGATGAACCGACTGTTGGAGTATCGCGTTGCGCGCTCGCTGACCTGTTCGTACACCGTATTGCTGGTGTCGAGCGTGCCGCCCGGGTACGCCTGGGTGTACGGATGCACGCGCTCGTAAAGCGAATGACCTGCGACCGACGCCGGTGTGCAACGCTGGTTCGGATGCATCGGCTCGAGCTCGACGTACTCGTCAGTGATCGTGCCCACCACCGTTTCCTTCGCCATCGATGGCGTGCCGACGAGTGACGAGCACTCCAGCGTCTTGCCGAAGTGGTAGCAGAGGCCCTTGGGAAAGCCGGCGCGAAGTGGCGGTGCGGCGTAGATCGCATCGTCGCACGATCGGCCGGCGATCACGACGTCAGCACCCATGTCGAACGCCTGGAAGTAGGGCTCTACTCCCATCATCGCGACCACACGTGAGGTCTGGTCGAGCAGATCTTTGGTCAACGGACCGGGTGCGCCGAGCGGCTTGATCTCTTCCTTTTCGACACGCTCGCGGAGGTACTCGAGCGGGACTTCGGATTCGATCGTCACCAGCCGAAACGGACCGAGGCGATGTTTGGCGACGATCTCGTTCACGATCTCGACGTAGTCTCTGACCCCACGCGTGGTACCAGCTCCGCCAGCTGAACCGATGATCAGTGGAATGCGGCGCTCACGCGCGGCGCACAGCAGTAGCTCGAGGTCGAAGAATTCCCACTCGCGCGGGTTCATGGGCGTGTCGGAGCCGAGGAAGAACGGGCCGCTGTCGCCGCTGCCCGCATCAGCACCTATGAAGTCCAGCGGCCGCTTGATGCCTTCGTAGAACGAGTCCGGGTGGATGGGCTCGTGGCCGAGCGCGCCAGTAGCAGAGAGGGTAGTCATCTTACGCTGCACGCGGCGTCAATCCTCCCGAAAGAAAATCTGTTTGGGCGGCAACTGCCTCCGCGTAGTTCATTCGTCTGTCAGCAGCCCCGCGGCGTGGTATTCCTGCTCCAGTCGACGTAACGCGCCGCCGACTTGCTCCGGTCGGCGCTGCGCACACGCGGCGATCAGTGCATTGCACACTGCCATGGGCGCGACCAGCGAGACGCGGTGCGAAATGCTTTCAACGGGCGCACACAGCACGTGGTCTGCGATCGGGACCAGCGGCGACAACAGGCTGTCCGTCAGCGCGATGCGCGGAATCCCGTGTGCACCAGCACGTCTGAGGGTGCTGACGGTCTGGCCGACGTAGTGGTAAAAGCCGATACCGAAGGCCACGTCCTCCGGCGTGAGCAAGACCAACTCCTGCACGAGCGGCGGACCGTCGTTGGTGGCTTGCACAACCGAGAAGCCCATCGACCGGAGCGAGCTGCCTAGAAACGTCACCACGCCCGCGGCAACGCCGCCGCCGAAGATCAGTGTGCGTCTGGCTCGGCAGATAAGCTGGACGGCTTGCTCGAAGGCGGCTTCGTCGAGCAATTCGATGCCGAGGCGGAGGTTTTCGGCGTCCTGGCGGAACGCGCGCTGGTGCACGCTGGTGCCGTCGCCGTTGAGACTCTGCTCGACCGTCGGGTAGTGGTGCGGGAACCTTGCGCGCAGGAAGCGCTGCAGGTCGGGGTAGCCGTCG
The DNA here is from genome assembly GCA_019247135.1 of Chloroflexota bacterium. Next base: position 9,540 of record JAFAPL010000548.1, read on the forward strand.
AAGCCGAGGACCTTGGTGAGGCGCACGACTGTGGCCGGGTCCACATCGAGGCGCGCGGCCAGCTCGGTGGCGGGCGTGAAGGCAACGACCGCCTCGTTGCCGGCCAGGAAGCGGGCGACGCGCTGCTGCTTGGGACCGAGGCGCACGAACGCGTCGGCGACGATCACGTGCAAGCTGGCGTCTGGGCTGCGCACCGGCGGCTCAGCCTACCAGCGCCCGATACGTCGCGCAATAGATTTTGCAGCCGAGCTTTACCGCGCAATATCCATGGCGTGCCCATCGCAGGGATACGCGCGTCCGTTGCGGATCACGGCGACTGGCTCCAGCCGACGCGCGGCAAGTTCCGTTTCGCCGGCGCTGTCTTGCAGCGCGAACTCGCCTTCACGAATGCGCAACAAGGTGATGTCCGCCGCCGCGCCAGGGGCAAGCGTGCCCAGCTCACCGGCCCGGCCGATGCTCGCCGCCGGTGCGCTCGTCACACGCGCCACGACCTCCGGAAGTGAGAGCCCAAGGTGCAGCAGCTTGCTCGCGGTCGTCGCCAGATCGAACACCGGACCAGCCACGTTCCACGCGTGGATGTCCGAGCTGATCGTCCCGGGCGCGAGCCCCTGCTCGAGCCCGGTGCGCGCCACGCGCCAGCTGAAGCTCCCCGCCCCATGTCCAACGTCGAAATTGACGCCGCGTTCGACCGCCGCCCGCACGGAGACGCGCACCCGAGCCGACTCGTCCAGCACGCCCTGCGTCCGCGCGTGGTAGACGTGCGTCATCACGTCACCGCGCAGCAGAGTCCCGAGAATCTCGTCCAGCGTGATGCTGGTGTTGCCCGCGTGGACCATGATCGGCTTTCCAATCAGGTCCGCGACCGCGCGTGCTCGGCGCAGAACCTCCCGGGTGTGTTCAGCGGAGTCGCCCACGTGCTGACGACTGATGCGGATCTTGATACCGGCGATGACCTCGGCGTGGGCGCGCGCCACGTCCGTTGCGGCGTCGATGTTGGCCCAGCGCAGGTCTTCCAGCTCGCCAATCGCCTGCTCGCCGAAATTGTCGTCGCGGGCCATACCGATGGCTGACAGGTTCAGCATCGCCACGATGCGAGTGGCCGAGACGTCGATCACGTACCGCTTGAAACCAGGAAACGTGGAGGCGCCAGCGGAGCCGGCATCGACAGCGGTGGTGACTCCGCGCTCCAGACAGTATCGGTCGGCCTCGACGCCCAGCGGGGCGACGCCCCAGTAGACGTGCGTGTGGAGGTCGACCCAGCCGGGGGTAACCAGGAGTCCGGAGGCGTCGATGACCTGGCCGCGCACGCCGTGCCGTAGAAGGTCATCGCCGACTCCGCCGATGTGGGCGCCCTGCACGCCCACGTCCGTCACACGGTCGAGCGCCTGGCTGGGGTCCAGAACGCGGCCGCCGCGCACCAGCAGGTCGAACACGCCAGGCAGGGTAGCGCGGAATCTCGCGTCACGATGCGGCACAATTGGGACGGATGGGCAAAGAAAAAGGCTTCGCGCTTTCGCCTGTTCGGGCCCGCGAGATGAGGCGATTTCTCGAGCGGAACGGGTACGAAGTCGTGCCTGGTCAGCACAAGCACCTGAAGCTGAAGCACCAGGACAAGGCGGACGTGCTGCTGCCGCTGCGTCCGAGCGACAACCTCAGCTACGTGGCGCTCAAACAAATCGCCGCGGCGCTCGGCACCGACCCCGACTCGCTAGTCAGCCAGGTGCGCTGATCCGGCCGCCATCGCTGGAACTGCCCAGCGGGTTCAAGTCCGCTCGCGTCAGCAGCAAACCGCGTAAGAGCGGGCACTGGCGTTGTGTCGACCGCCTTCTACCTACACGACTCCTACGCTACTCCAGATTTTCGTGCTGTATGGGTAAAGGCGTAGCAGTGTCGCTGGCGCGAGTGACCAGACCAATGTGATGCTGGCGGACATGGACCAGAGCACCGCAGGCGATCCACACGCACCGCGTCGCATCAGTAAGAGCCGGTCAATGATCAGTAGGAGCTGGTCGGCGCAGGCCTGCACGCGGCGGCGTCGCGCGCGGTGCGCTCCGGCCAGCCTCGCAGGAAGGGATCAAAGGACATGACCAAGATGAACTCAGGTCCGTCCATCGCGGCGCGCGCCATGGTTGGGCTGCTGGCTGCGCTGTGGCTTTTAGCTCCGGCGGCGAGCGCGCAGGAGGATCGCACCGCCAACAGCTTTTCGTCCGACTGGACGCTCCTGGCAGGCTACCAGGACGGTTCTCAGGCTCTGATGGTGCTACCCAGCGGCGCGATTGTGTCGCGTAGCAGCACGGCGATGTATCGCTCCGACGACGACGGCGACACGTGGACCATGCTGCCCAATCCGCCCGACGGCGTTGCCATCGCGGCCGACCCGGTCGACAGCCAGGTGCTGTACGCCTTCGGCATGGCGGGCCTCGAACGCAGCCCCGATGGCGGCGCGACGTGGCAGCAGATCCGTGCCGCGTCGAACCCGCCGCCCGCCACGGCAGCACCCTTCGCCATCAGCAGCGATCATCGACAGCTTTTCCTGGCCGAGGCGAATCAGGACATTCAGCGCAGCCCCGACGCCGGGGCGTCCTGGCAGCAAATCTACCAGGTCAGCCAATCCGGCTCGCCGTGCATGCCCACTATCACGATGCTGATCCCGCACCCAACGGATGGCCAGCGGTTGATGACGGACGCCGGCTGCTACGCAGGTCGGGACTTCGGTCACGGCTTGCAGCAGACGCGCGACGGAGGACGCACCTGGTCGCAGTTTTTCCCCACTGCCCAGGAGGTCAACCCGTGCACCCTGGTTGGCGGTCAGGGGAGCCAGGCAAACCGCTGGTACCTGGTCGGCAATCCGTTCGCGCCCGGCGTTCCGGCTGCGCTGCTGCGGTCGGACGACGACGGGGCAACGTGGAACCAGGTGCTACAGACCGAGTCGGCAGTGCAGCGGCTGTGCGCCGTGGCCTACGACCCGACCAACCCTGACACGGTGTGGGTCGCCGCCGGCCAGACGCCTGACCCGACGCTAACCGGGGTTCGCGCCTCCTCCGATGCTGGGCGTACGTGGAGTTATCTGGGTCGCCAGGACATCGGTTGGGTGAACGCCCTGGCGCGCGCAGCGGATGGCAGCGTTCTCCTCGCCGCGACCAACGAGGGCATCTGGCGCCTCAGCTTCTGATGCTGTCACGTTGCCATAGCGCGATCATGTGATCGTGGCCATGGCCAACCACCGGCGGCCGCGCACGCCGGAGCTTGCGGCCTCCGCACGCCTAGACCGGCGGTGGCTCTGACTTCAGTCGCACCCCTACGCCGGGGATGGTCTGGAGCAACGTCGGATCACTCGGGTCGTCTTCTAGCTTCCCTCGCAACCGCTGGAGTGTTACTCGTAC